>JAOZRW010000049.1 GCA_029939995.1 Acidimicrobiia bacterium
CACCAGCCGAGCGATTCAACCAACTCGTCGCGAACACCACTTGAAACCGCCAACGGTATTCCGTTCAGATCAACGCCAGAGTCCTGAAGGGCGTACGCTGGGGTCATGTTCTGGCATGAAGGCCCGCTCGCAGCGTTCGATCTCGAAGCCACCGGTGTCGACACCCGCGACGCCCGCATCATCGAAGTGGGACTGTTCCGATTCGAACCGGACGGGACGGCCACGCCCCTCGTCGACCGGCTCATCGACCCCGGTGTTCCCCTCCCCGGCAAAGTGACCGCGCTCACCGGCATCACGCCGGTGGACCTCAGCGAGCGCGGCAGCGACCCGCGCGAAGTACTCGAAGAGACCCGGCGAGCGATCGGGTCCCTCGTCGAAGAAGGCGTGCCGATCGTCGTCTACCACGCCACGTACGACTGGCCGCTCCTCACCAACGAACTCGCACGCCACGGGCTCGGCCCGCTGCCGTCGGTGCCGCCGGCGATCCTCGTCGACCCGCTCGTTCTCGACCGTCACGTCGACCGCTACCGGAAGGGGAAGCGGACCCTCAGCGCCGTCTCCGACCACTACGGCGTGCCGCTCGAAGGGGCCCACCGGGCCTCAGGGGACGCGGCGGCGACGGTCGGCGTGGCCAGGCGCATCGGCGAGCAGTACCCGAAACTCCACGTCGACGGGCCCGAACTCGTGGCGCTCCAGGTCCGGGCCCACACGGAGTGGCGGGACTCGTTCAACGCCTATCTGACGAAGGTCGGCGCTTCCCGGCCGCCGATCCGCGAGGAGTGGCCGACGGGCTGAGCGACGTCAGGCGCCCGCTCAGTTCACGAACTGGACGCGTGCCGCCTCGGCGACGATCGGAGCGATGACGTCGTTGACGGCGGCGACGTGGGCGGGGTGATTCTTGTAGACCGGGTAGCCGGAGGCGTCGGCCAGGTCGGCGATCACGACGAAATCCCACGAGCCTTCGGTCACGCCGGCATCCGGGCCGAACTGGTAGCCGAGCAGCACGTCGATCTGATCCGGCAGCGCAGCCAGCGCCGTGTCGACGGCTTCGACCTGCTCGGCGGTCGTCCCCTCTTTGAATCGAAACATGGCAACGTGGTGGAACATCGATCGCTCCCTTCCGGATCGGCTGCGGCTCGTCGTCTCCACCGAATCTACCGTCCGGCGGCGTCTCCTAACATCAGGTACGGCAGAGGCGTCCACAAAGGGAGCAGCATGTCGATCCTTCTCAACCCGAACCATCTCGATCGGGACTACCCGGACGAGCGGTCCGCAGAAGTGATGCGGAAACTCGTCGAATTCTTCGAGGCGAAGGGGTTGCGGAGCATCAAGGACGACGACCACGCCGCCGTCTGGTACCAGGAGTTCATCGACTTCCTCGGCCGCGAGCGGATCTTCGCCACCATGTGCACGCCTTCCGCTTACGGCGGCGACGACACCCGCTGGGACACGTGGCGCAACAGCGAATTCGGCGAGATCCTCGGCTTCTTCGGCCTTCCTTACTGGTACGTCTGGCAGGTCACCGTGCTCGGTCTCGGGCCGATCTGGATGAGCGACAACGAAGCCGTCAAGGAGCGGACCGCCCGGCTGCTCGACGAGGGAGCGATCTTCGCTTTCGGCCTCTCCGAGAGAGAACACGGCGCCGACCTGTACTCCACATCGATGACCGTGACCCCGGTCGGAGACGGCTCGTACGTGGCCGACGGGGAGAAGTACTACATCGGGAACGGCAACGAGGCCGCCATCGTCTCCACCTTCGGGAAGCTGAGCGACACCGGCGAGTACTGCTTCTTCGCCGCCGACTCGAAGCACCCGAACTACCACCTGATCAAGAACGTCACGCACACACAGAACTACGTCGCCCAGTACGAACTCGAGGACTATCCGTTCACCGATGCCGAGATGCTGTCCCGCGGGCCGAAGGCATGGGACGACGCGCTCAACACCGTCAACATCGGAAAGTACAACCTCGGCTGGGCGTCGATCGGCATGGCGACGCACGCCATGTACGAAGCGATCCACCACGCCGCCCACCGGCACCTGTACGGCATGACCGTCACCGACTTCCCGCACGTCAAGCGCCTCTTCACCGACGCCTACGTCCGCCTCGTCGCGATGAAGCTCGTGGCGCTCCGGGCTGCCGACTACATGCGGTCTGCCTCTCCGGACGACCGGCGCTACCTGCTCTACAACCCGGTCGTGAAGATGAAGGTCACGACGCAGGGTGAGGACGTGATCAACCACCTGTGGGACGTGATCGCGGCCAAGGGATTCGAAGAGGACACGTTCTTCGAGATGGCGTCGCGGGACATCCGCGCGCTGCCGAAGCTCGAAGGCACCGTCCACGTCAACATCGCCCTCATCGTCAAGTTCATGGAGAACTACTTCTTCCACCCCGCCGACCTGCCCCCGGTGGGGCGGCGCGACGACGCCGCGAACGACGACTTCCTCTTCGACCAGGGGCCGACGCGGGGACTGCGGAAGATCCTCTTCCACGACTACAAGCCGACGTTCGCGAGCTCGACCGCGCCCAACGTCGCCGTGTTCGCCGAACAAGCGGAGACGCTCAAGCGGATGCTCGCCGAACACCCGCCCACCGAGGAGCAGACGAAGGACACCGACTGGCTGCTCGCCGTCGGCGAGCTGTTCACCCTCGTCGTCTACGCCCAACTCGTCCTGGAGAACGCTGAGATCTACGGCATCGAGGACGACCTCGTCGATGAGATCTTCGACGTCAACGTGCGCGACTTCTCCCGGTTCGCCGTCGAGTTGTTCGACAAGGCCGGAACGACCGCGGGGCAGGGCGAGGCGTGCATGCAGATGATCCGCAAGCCGGTCGACGACGAGGCCAGGTACCGGCGGGTCTGGGAAGACCACGTTTACGCCCAGCGCGACGCCTACCAGATGCCGCAGTAGGGAGGCCCCCCTGCGGAGGAACCAGAAGGTTCCTCCGCGTCCCCCCACCGTTCCGGCGGGGGGACGTGTGGTTCCCGTGTTTTCGTGCTGTTCTGGTGGGGGGCGTGTGGTTTCCATGTCCCCCCGGCTTGCCGGGGAGACGCGGATTCGCTCGGCGAATCCGCAAGGAGGGCAGCCTCCGGGGCTACGTGACCGGGACCCGGGCGATGGCTTCGTTCGGGGAGCGCATCGTCGTCGGCGGCACTCCGATGCCGTACGTTACGAACCGTCCGGTGGGTTCGATCCTGATGACGCAGATCTCGTGTTCGAGCCCCTCGAGCCCGTGGGTGAGCTCGGTGAGGAGATCGGCGTCGACCTCGTCGGGGGTGAGGATCGTGGCCAGGCCGGAGAACGTGATGACCGCGGGCGGGACTCGTCGAATACGGATCGGCAAGCGCTGGACGGTCACGGTCACCGAGACGTGCGGGTTGGCACGGATGTGTCGGGCCTTCCACGTGTCGGGTCCCGTGAAGACGTAGAGCGTCCGATCCCGCACCGTGTACATCACCCCGGCCGCCCGAGGCTCGGCATTCGGTGTGACGAATCCGAGTACGGCGAACGGCCACTTCTCGATGTGTTCCCATACGTCCGCGGCGGTGGTGGGCAGCGGCATCGTTCCTCCCGTGTGCTCATGCGATCGTCGATGCCCGGGCCGTCGCCGACCAGAGGAGAATTGCCCAACGTGGGAAGGTCGGCGATAGTGTGCGTTCCGTTCCGTTGCGATTCGAGAGGACGGCCGCATGGACACCGGCAACGCTGCACACGAGAGCCTCGACGGGCTCCTCGGTATCGAGATCGAAGAAGTCGGACCGGATCGATGTGTCCTCACACTCGAGATCGATGAGCGACATCTGCAGCCGTACGGCATCGTCCACGGCGGTATCTACGCGACCCTGGCCGAGAGCGCTGCGTCGATCGGCGGTGCGATGCACGCGGCACGGAACGAACTGAACGGCGCCGTCGGCGTCTCGAACACCACCGACTTCTACCGCTCGATGCGACGCGGCACCATCCGGGCGGTCGCGACCCCCATCCACCAGGGACGGAGCCAACAGGTGTGGCAGGTCGAGATGCGCGACGACGACGACCGCCTCGTCGCGCGCAGCCAGGTTCGCCTCCATAACCTCACCAATCCCGACGTCATCGGAGGCATGTCCGCGTAGGCGGTCGACGAAGCTTCCCATGCGCGGTGCATCCCGTCCGCACCCGTGCAGCCGAGCGCGGCCGGCCGCGGAGTAGGGTCGGGATCGGAACGCGCCGTCGTGCCGAAAGAGAGGCTGCGCCGTGAGTGAGATCCGCGATCAGGTGTACTGGATGCAGACCATCCCGGAGCCGACACCGGAACCCCTCGTCGGACACGTCGACGTGGACGTAGCAGTCGTCGGCGCCGGATTCACCGGGCTGTCGACCGCCTACCACGTCAAGCAGGCCGAGCCTTCCACAACCGTCGCCGTCTTCGACGCCGAGTCGGTCGGTTTCGGAGCCAGCGGACGCAACGGCGGTTTCAACATGACGCTGTTCGGACTCACGATGCCGGTCACGGCGGTCCGCTTCGGCAAGGCCAAGGCCAAAGAGGCGCATCTCTACATGGAGCGGGCCGTCGACACGACCCGCGACCTCATCGAGGACCTCGAACTGGACTGTGACTACGAGCACACCGGGTTTCTGCGTGTCGCGACGTCGGAGAAGTACGAGAAGCGGATCCGCCACGATGTGAAGTTCGCTCGCGATCTCGGGCTCACGGGGATCGACTGGCTCGACGCCGACGAGTTGGCCGATGAGGTCCGCAGCCCGCTCTATCGCGGGGCATGGTGGGAACCGCGATGCGGGATCCTCAATCCGGCGAAGCTGTCGTTCGCGTGGGCCGGCGTGCTGCGCGACCTGGGCGTGGCGATATACGAGGGCACGCCGATCACCGACATCCGGCCCGGTGATCCGAAGGCGATCCTGACGACCCCGCAGGGCGCCGTGACGGCGTCGAAGGTCGTGCTCGCGACGAACGCCTATTCGCATCTCATCCGGCCGATGCGGTTCAAACAGGCGCCGGTGTGGACCCACATCGTGATGACGGAACCCCTCGACGACCGACTCGCCGAGATCGGATGGGAGAACCGGCAGGGCATCGAGGACGCCAGAGACCTCGTCCACTACTACCGGCTCACGGCCGACAACCGGCTGGTCATGGGAGGGCGAGACGTCTCGATCGCCTACGGCGAGAACATGGACCGGGACCTGAACGAAGCCACGTTCCGGAGTTTGGAGAAGGACACGATCGACACGTTCCCCTCCCTCGAGGGTGTCCGGTTCACGCACCGGTGGGGCGGACCGGTGTCGGTGACGCTCGACATGGCCCCGGCGATCGGATTCCTCGGAGACCGTCAGATCGCCTACAGCATCGGGGCGCTCGGCCACGGTGTCAGCCTCACCCACCTCAACGGCGCGACGCTCGCCGACCTCGTGCTCGAACGCGACACCGACCTCACCGATGTGTTCTTCGTCGACCGGCGCATCGTGCCGTTCCCCCCTGAACCTCTCCGGTTCGCCGTCTCGCAAGCCATCCGCGGCTACCTGCGTGCGGAGGATCGCCTGTACGATCCGAAACCCTGAGAGCCCCGGGTCATCATCGTCACGGGCTCGCCGACGATGTCGCCCGATCCTCCGCGTCCAACGGCTCGGCGATCGAGTTCGATTCCACGACATCACAGAGCAGCGCGGTGACTATGCGGTGCTCATCTCTCAGGCGGAAATCGGTGGGCATCACGCCACGTCCGTGTGCTCTGCTTGGCAGCGTGGATGTCAGGATTCGCGGCGATCCGGACAGCTAGTTGGTGAGATAGGCACTGGTGGGACGATGACCCCGACCGCCGAGGTGCGGTTCACGAGACTCTACGAACCGCACTACGCCGACGTGATCGCGTACTGCGGTCGCAGGGTGAATCGTGCCGAGGTCGAGGATGTCACCAACGAGGTGTTCGTTGTGCCGTGGTGCTGAATAGACCGGTTCGACGACGAGATGCCGTTGCCGTGGTTGTACGGCGTGGCGTATCGGACGATCGCGAATCGACGACGCAGCACCCAGCGCAGGTTCCGTCTGGTTGAGAAGCTTCGTGGTGTACGACGACGGGCGGCGGAAGCCGCGGAGGACGTCGTCGTGCGTCGTGAGCGGGATCGCGTCGTGATCGACGCCATGTCCCGGCTGAGCCCCACCGACCCGGAGCATCTTGAAGCGCTTTTCGTCTGGGTCGATTCGATCACCGAGTCACCCGGCGCGGTCGAGTGCGAGACGGTCTCCGAAGGCACTGCCTCGTGCACGTACACGGCCGTCGATCCGACCCTCGAGCGTCTGACCGATGGCGACGGAACCGTCGAGTGGAGGCAGAGCTTCGGGATCGATACCCAGGGCCTCCTGGTGTCGGTCAGCGGTCCGAACACCAGCCTGTCCGAAGCTGCTGCTTCGGCGCACGGGCGATTCTCGGGGTGGCTCGTGCTGAACCGCCCGATACGCCTGGCGTCCGCCGTTGCTTGAGATCTCGCGCCAGATCGTCGACCGGTGACGGCCAAGCCGACCCGCAATGTCGGCATCGGATTCGTTGCGTTCGATCCCCAACAAGATCTCTTCACGCTCTCCGAGGGACAACGAGCCGGAACGACGGGTTCGATCACGAAATGACATGCGGCCATACTCGCCAACCAGGCCATCAACCATACGCGGCGACACCCCCGCCCGTTTCGCCGCATCAGCAATCATGGACCCTCCATAGACCGAGAGCAGCGCCACACGCGCTACCCGCCACGGAGTCTTCGGACGCGGCATGCCTCACCTCCATGAGGACACCCCGTCGCGCTCACCACCAGAGACCGCCTCCACTATCTATGCAAGAACGGTTAGACGGTGATGGCGAGTTCGTGTTCGGCCCGTTTCGCCACCCATGCCACCAGCGGGACGAGCGCGATGCATATGACGAGGGCGATCGCCACTTCCGGCAGCACATCGGCGAACGTGTCGCCACGGATCGCGATGTCGTAGATCGGCTGCAGGAAGTAGTAGGTCGGAACGAACTTCGGGATCCACTGGGGCAACCCGGGGAACAAGGTGAAGAGCACCGGGAGGAAGATGACGATCCCGCCCGCTTTGATCGCCGTATAGAGGGTCGTGATGTCCTTCGCCCACAGGCCGAGGATCAGACCCATCAGCATCAGCATCATCGAGCCGATGAACAGGATCAGCGTCATCGTGCCGGGTTGGCCGGCGAAGGCGTTGTTGAGGGCGAGCGTGACGACCCCCATGACCGTGGCGAGGATGACGGCGAACGTGCCTTTGCCGACCAGCACGTCCGTGATCGTGGTCGGTGTGACCAGCACGGCGTCGAGCGTCCGCTTCTCCCGTTCGTCCACCAGCGAGGCGGCCGGGAGGAAAAGGGCGGCGATCATCACGGCGTAGATGACCATCGTCGGCAGCAGTCTGTCGCTGATCGGCACGTAGTCCTCAGCGCCGACGGGGGTCACTACCACGTCAACGGGCGGCTCGTCGCCGGCGACACCGCGGACGAGGTCGATGGTGGTCACGGCGATGATTGCCCGCGTCGACGCGAGACTCTCGCCCGAGACGTAGAACTGCAGATCGGGGTTCTCTCCGGCGCGAACCGCTGCATCGAATCCGGCGGGCAGCACGAGTCCCGCGTCGAAGTCATGGGACTCCACCCGGGTGCGCAGTGTGATCGCGTCCGCGACGACCGTCGTGTCGACACCGTCGAGCTGTTGCGCGGCAACCGTCATCGCAGAGTCGCCTTCATCGACAATGCCGAGCTTCGGATTCACGTCGAACAGCGATCCGAACACCGACGAGATGAGGAACGTGATGAGGAACGGCATCGCGATGGCGAAGAAGACGAGTGGGGAGCGAGGCGAGAGCTTCAACTCCCGTCCGAACACGTACCAGGAGCGTCGCAGGCTCATAGCGTCGCCACCCTTCGCCGGAGCACCAACGCTCCAGCGCCGAACGCCGCCAGACCCCAGCCTGCGAGCATGAGCAGCGCCGGGGCGATGTCACTCCAGCCGGCGCCGTCGACGGTGATCCGGATCATCGCATCGACGAGACCGTAGGTCGGAATGATCTTGACCCAGCCGGGCGTGGACCCGGGGAAGAGCGCCGCAAACGCGGGGATCATGAGAGGGATCATGAAGAGCATCGAAATCATGAGCGTGCCCATGAAGTCCTTGCCGTACGAACCGGAGATCATGGCGAACCCGGTGACGATCAACGCTCCGAGCAGCAGGATGACGATGACGGCCGGAGCGTTCACCGCGAACGCTCCGATGAGGATGCCGAGCAGTGCCGCCTCCACGAACGCGAGGATGATCCCGAAGATGCCTTTCGCAGCGAGGAAGTCCACGATCCGCACCGGCGTTGCAAGCACAGCAACCGCCGTACGTTCTTGCACTTCGATCGCCACCAGCGAGGACAGGGCGAAGACTTCGACCATCAACACCATGATGAGGAGGAGCGGCCGCATCTGCTGCTGCATCGAGACCTGGGCACCGGCCCGATCAGTTCCGAGCACGATGGCCTCGGTGATCGGATCCACCGGGGGCGGACTCCCCGCGATGCTGAAGGCAACTTCATCCACCGCTCCCTGGAGAAGGAGTCGGACCTCCGCCGGGAGGCCTGCCGGGATGAGGAGACGAACCGTCGGCTTCTCTCCCGCGGCGACGGACGCGAGGAAATCGGGAGGGAAAGCGATTCCGGCGACGATGTCGCCCCTTCCCTCCTCGACGGCGGCGCGAAGCTCCTCTTCCGAAGGGTAGACCTCGAGGGCGAAACCGGCCGTGCCTCCGTCGGTGACACCGCCGACATCGGTATTGAGGACCGTGCCCGACACGCCGATGTGCACCGTCTCGTCGACGCTGTCGGGAAGGAACCAGAAGATGGCGACGTAGGCAACCAGTACGAGCAGGGTGATGAAGACGAAGAACCGGTTCCGCGCGAACTCCCGCAGATCCTTGCCCATGATCGCGACGATGCGCGCCCCGCTCATCAGGTGAGACCCCTCCCTGCGTACTCGACGAAGATGTCCTCGAGGGTCGCCTCCTCCGTATGGATCGTCAGCAAGCCCTCGGTGGAGACGGCATCGCGGATCCGGTCCTCGGCGCCTTCTTCGTCGAGCGGGATCACCTCCTCCTCGATGTCGGCACCGTGCCTTGCCCGGATCCGAACGGACCGGGTCCCGTGTGTCAGTTTGAGATTCTCCGGCGTGTCGATCGTGAGGATCTTCCCCTGGTTGATGAAGGCCACGTGATCGCTGAGGTCGTCTGCCTCATGCATGTCGTGTGTGGTCAGCAGTACGGCGGCACCGCGGGCCGCCTCCTCCCGGATGATGTCCCGAACGCCGATCGCTGAGACGGGATCGAGTGCCGCCGTCGGCTCGTCGAGGAGCAGTACGTCGGGGGTGTTGAGGAGAGCGCGAGCAACCATGAGCCGCTGCCGCATGCCCTTCGAGTACTCGGAGACCCGGTCGTCGAGTCGTGTCGACAGGCCGACCCGTTCCATCAGCGGTTCGGGTTTGAAGCCTTGGATGCCGAACAGCTTCGCGAAGAAGACAAGGTTCTCACTTCCGGTCATCGACAGGTAGAGGTTCTTCTCCTCGAAGCAGACGCCGAGCCGGCCCTGGATCTGCTCCCGCTGCCCCGGCATGTCCATGCCGAGGATCGAGATCTTCCCCGTGTCGGGACGGAGCTGCCCGGTGAGCATCTTGATCGTCGTCGACTTGCCGGCCCCGTTGGGGCCGAGGAAGCCAAGGATCTGACCGGGGGCAACGGTGAACGAGACGTCGTCGACGGCAAGCGTGTCGCCGTAGGCGAAGCGGACGTCGTCGACGTCGATGGCGAGCGTGGCCGGGGAATCTGATGATGTAGTCACATCTCGATTATCCGCAATGGTGACCGACATGCCAGAACCGTTCGGCCCTACCCGCGGGATCTCCATCGGTCGGAGCTCCGCGTGCCGGGCGCGTATGCTCGGGGAGCGTCTCTGAGGAGGGTCATGGATCAGGTACTCGCCCTGTGGTGTCACCCGCGATCGCTGTCGACGGCGTTCGAACGGATGATGAGCGAGCGGGGTGACATGACGATCGTCCACGAGCCGTTCCTGTACCTCTACTACGTCGTTCAGAACCCGCATCTCGTCATCGCCCAGCAACTGGACCGCATCGAGCCGCGAATGCTCGAGAGCTTCGACGAGATCGTCGAGCGCATCGAACGGGTGGCCGAATCGGGGCCCGTGTTCTTCAAGGACATGGCCGTTCACGTCCACAACCCGAAGGGGTACCACGCAGACGAGCGCTTCCTCGGACGCCTTTCGAACGCGTTCCTGATCCGCGACCCGGAACGGGCGATCCTCTCGCATCTCAACCAGAATCCGGATATGACGTTCGAAGAGGCCGGCTACGAGTCGCAGTTCGCGGTCTTCGAGCGGGTTCGCGAGATGACGGGCGAGGAGCCGGTCGTGATCGACGCGGCCGATCTCGAGGACGACCCGGAGGGGATCATCCGCGCCTACTGCTCGGCGATGGACATCCCGTTCATCGCCTCGGCGCTGCATTGGGGAGCGACCGCTCCTTCGTATCTCGGCGAGGACGACGTGTGGCACGCGGATCTGTTCCACACGACCGGCTTCGAGGCCGCCGTCGAGGTGCTCGATACGGCTCTGAGAGAGCATCCCCCCTTCGAGGAGTACCGGGATCGGTCGATGCCGTTCTATGAGGCGATGGCCGCCCACCGGATCCGTCCCGCCGGGTAGCGGCGTTCCCGATCGCGACGATCCTGGATCCCGTCCGGAGCGCCGTCAGGCGTCCCAGATGTGGACCGGCATGCCGATGTTGAGATAGTCATCGAGGTGGTTGGATTCCCACGTCGGGATGCGGACGCAGCCGTGCGACGCCGGGTACGCCGGGACTCGGCGGGATCCGTGGATCGCGTAGTAGGGCGTGAAGTACCACGGCTTGTAGAGACCGCCCAGGTAATTGACTCGCCAGCCGGGGATGTGACGGAACAGGGTGAAGTCGCCCCGCGGAGTGGACGCCTTCACGTTCCCTCCGGTTCCGTCACCGCCGTTCTCGGACCAGTAGATCTCGCCGTTCCCCGTGGAGATGGGAACGATCGCGGCAACGTTGTTGTCGCGGATCACGAAGAGCAACTGGCGGGTCACGTCCACCTCGACCCGGTCGGCTTGATGCGAGTGGCGGGCGAGGATCGCCTCGTGGTCGACGCCCGGCGCGACGTTCCAATCGTCGACCGTCCAGCGGTCGGTGCGTTCGACCCCGATCAGCTTGTGGAACGCCACGACCGATGCGGCCGTCTCCCGCCCATACCGGCCGTCCGACGCTCCGCGGAACACCCCGGACTCCCGGAGACGATCCTGGATGCGTGCGACGATCGGTCCGGTCGAGCCGGGTCCCGCGGGGGCGGCGGCCGTCGTCGGATCGACCAGGTTGTCCCCGACTGTGACGGCGCGACCTCCGGCGAGTTGGACGAGCGCCCCGTCGGTGGCCGCGACCGTCGGCGACAGCCAGTGCACGGCGTGGTCGATTGCCGAGGCCGGCGCTCGATCCGGGACGACCGCGTCGGCGGCGGAAGGAACGGGCGCGGCGAAGCTCAGAGCGGCGGCGATCACCAGTGATGGAAGCATCGAACTCTCCTGCGGTTGCGCGCAAGTATGCATCGGCACGTTCGCGGCGCCCTTGATTTGCTACGGAACGAACAAGATCCTGCCCGACCACGCCGCAAGGGCTGGGCAGACAGGATCCGTTGTCAGCCGGGTTGAACGATGTGCACTTTCTTCGCGAGGCGCTGTCCGGCGACGATCGAAATCGCGATGCCGACCAGGCCTGCGAACGCGAGAGCGATCGTCGGCCCGTCTGGCTTGTCTTCGAGTTTGAGGCCCGCCAACCCGGGAGCCGCTTCACCGTCGCTGTGAGGACGGGGTTCGAAATCAGTGATCATGGGAGGCTCCACTCCCTCTCAGTCGCCATCAGACGGCCGGGGCGAGAAGCTGAGGGACGCTCCGGATGCTTTGCCAACGACCGCTGCGACGAATGTTGCGAGGAACATGGCGACGACGGCGACTTCATCAGCGATCCACCCGCCAACTCCCGCATCTATCCAGCCGACCTGCCTCTCAACCCTCT
>JAOZRW010000094.1 GCA_029939995.1 Acidimicrobiia bacterium
GGGATGACCGGTATGGCCGCGGCCGCCGATCACTCCAAGCCCGGTGATGCCCTCTACGGGCTCGACCGGGCCTTCGAAGCGGTCGGAATCGGCAACGGGCGGGCCGCCGAGCGGCTGGCGGAAGTGCAGGACCTCTTCGACGCCGACGAGGTGCCGGAAGGGCTCCGACATGCTGCGGAGACCGTGGATTCGAACGGTTCGGAGCACACCGCAGCCTCTCTCGCGCTCATGGAAGCGGCGGAACGGGTGGAAGCAGGGTCGGCGCAGTCGGACGATGTCCGCGTGCTGGTCGCCGGACTGCTCTCCTACCTCTCGGAGAGCAAGGGCGAGGTCGACGGCAGGCACGTCGCCGAACTCGCACGGGAGATCGGCCGACCGGCCGACCGGCCCGGCACGCCCCCCACCGTCACCCCATCCGACCCGCCCGGACGATCCGGGGACCACCGGGCCGACCCGCCCGGGAAGCCGGACCCTGCGACCGGACGGAAGATTCCACCGAAGGCCAAGCCATGACGAGATGTAACGAGAAAGGGAGCAGATGAGGAACCGAGTAGCGATGTTGATCGCCGTCGCCACGCTCGTGGTCGCCGGCGCCGCACCGGCATTCGCCGCACCGGGCGGCGAGCACGGCGCACCGGAGGGGCACGGCCACGCCACCGAGAAGCCCGACATGGATGACATGGTGGGCGAGATGCCCGACATGGAGGCACCGCCGGAGTGGGCCAAGGCGTACGGCTGGCGCATCAAGAACGCAACAGGGATGACGTACGGACACATCCGTATCTGTACGACGGGAAATGAGAATGCCCGTTCGGAAGACAAGTGCGCCGGACTGGATGGCGAGTGGGCGGAGGACTTCGAGTTCCCGGAGGACATGAGAGGACTTGGGGCAGGCGGTTTCTGGGTCTTGCTGGACGGCCATCTCGCCGGCTAACAACACGAGCAGCAGGGGGTGACCCCGGCGTTGTGATCGGTGGACGGGCCAACGATCACGGCGTCGGGGTCGAACTTCGTCCCGGCTGTTGCGTCATCCTCCCTCTCCCGTCCCGGGACTAGCCTGCCCGGCTACAGACGAAGGGACGATTCACCGTGCAAGCAAGCGACCTGGTTCCCCCCACTTCCGTCGTCGTGAACCGGTATCACGTCGACCTCACGACCCGGACGGTCCGTTTCGAACCGGCCCCATGCGAGGATCTCGAAGATGCCATGGGGGGTATCGCCCGGGCGACGAAGATGCTGTCCGCGATCGACGTCGACGACCCGTACGCACCTTCGTCCCCGCTCATCCTCAACCTCGGGCTTCTGAGCGGCAGCCGGGTGATGACCGGGCTCCGCACCTTCTTCCACGGCTACTCGCCGCTCAAGGTCTCCGACGGCGGCGCACCCGGTCTCATGTGGAGCGCCGGGAGCGGCCACTTCGGGACGAAACTGCGCGGCCTCGGAATCGACGAAGTCGTATTCACCGGACGGGCCGATCGGCCGACGCTGCTGCATCTCACGCCGGGTGAAGAGGGAGAGCCCGCGGTCTTCGAATTCCTCGACGCGTCCGACCTCTCCGGTCTCAGCGTCAACGAACGCATCCAGGGGCTCCACGGACGGTATCCCGACGCACACTTCGCCGTCATCGGCACCGCCGGCGAGAACTACGAATCGGTACGGTTCGCAGCGATCGCGCTGTCGACCGACAACCAACTGGAGAGCGGCGACGCGAAACCGCGCTTCTGCGGCCGCGGCGGCTACGGGGGCGTGATGGGATCGAAGAACCTGTGGGCGATCGCCGCCGACGGTCCCGACCCCGGCCGGGTGCGGGGCTTGAAGAACATCAACCGGGAGGTCAGCACCGGACCCGGAAGCGTCCGGTACCGGGACGTCGAGGGCGACCGTGGCGGCACCTGGCGCATGGTTCCGTTCCTCGGCGCCGAGAACATGCTGCCCGAGCACAACTTCTCCCCATCCGGAACGGACCGGCCCCTCGTGCTGTCGCGCCCGTCCGTCGAGGCCGGCCCGTACGAGGTCAAAGCCGAGGGCTGCTACCTGTGCGGGATCCGGTGTCACAAGAACGTGTACGACAAGACCCCCGAGGGTGAGATCGGGCGGTTCCGGGCGAAGGTCGACTACGAGCCGCTCGGCCTGCTCTCCTTCAACCTCGGGATCTACGACCCGGAAGCGGCGTTGGAGCTCATCGACATGGTCGACGAGTTCGCGATGGACGCGATCTCGCTCGGGGGGACGCTCGGCTACGTCCTCGACTACAACGAACGCAACGGCGGCGGTCTCGCGGGCGACCTCTCGTTCGGCGACGCGGCCGGCATCGCCGCCGCGATCCGCGCCGTCGCGAACGGAGAACTGCCGGAGGTCGGTCAGGGATCCCGTCGACTGTCGATCCAGACGGGCCAGACGGGCTATGCGATGAACGCGAAGGGCATCGAGTTCCCCGCCTATCTGCCCCACACCAACCCGGGATACGCATGGGCGCTGGCCGGCGGCCATATGTCGATGCGAACCTACCTGCTGTACATCAACGAGCGCCAGACGGACGTCGACTACTGGTTCGACGTGATCACCGAGTCGGGTCCCCTGTTCCTGATGGACGACATCTCGGGTCTCTGCAAGTTCGCCGGCCTTTCGGCCGACATGGAGGCAGAGGCGCTCGGGATCACCCCGGGACTCGACGTCACGGGGGAGGAGCTGACCGCCGCGGTGATGCGTACGTTCCTGCGCGGCTATGCCAACGAACGGCGTGTCGGCTTCACCGCCGACGACTACCGGCTCCCGGCCGAGGCGCACGGCCCGGTGGGGGATTCGGGGATCGAGGCGTTCAACACGCCCGAGTTCTTCAGCGAACTGCATCGCCGCGTCATGGAGAAACTCGACCGCCGGGTCGAAGAAGCGGGCTTCCCGACCTCGTAGCCGACCGTCGCGGAGACCCCATGGAGATCTTCGCATGCCGTTAACCCGCGGTTATCGCTGACCCGCCATGCTGATCGGGCTCGATGCGAGGAGGCAAACATGCCGGCGCGGGCAGTCGTCGAGAGCGAAGCCGATCAGGCTCCATCCGGGGTGGGGACGCCGACAGCGGTAGGCCCCACTGCGGAGGACCGGCCCACACCCGAACCGTCCCTCCTGGAACCGCTGCCGCCGGAGACGTATCCGTCCCTCGTCGGTGGCCTCATCATGGACCTCTGGG
>JAOZRW010000050.1 GCA_029939995.1 Acidimicrobiia bacterium
ACGCTTACGTCTCGGTGTGGGCACCGGCGAGAACCTCAACGAAGGTCCCCTCGGATACCCGTTTCCGAAGTACGCCGAGCGCGCGGCCAGGATGCGCGAGGCGCTCGAGATCATGCGATCGCTCCTCGACGGCGACAAGCTCACGTACGACGGCGAGTGGTACCGGACCGACCGGGCTCGCCTCTACAGCCCCCCGCTCTCCTACGTCCCGATCTGGATGGCGGCGGGAGGGCCGAAGTCCGCCGCGCTGGCGGCCGTGAAGGCCGACGGGATCATCACCTCGGTCCGGGACCCGGAGACCACGATCGAGCGTGTGATCCGGCCGGCCATGGAAGCGGCTGCGGGCGTGCACCGGCAAGCTCCGACACTGGCCGCGAGCCGGTGGACGGTGCGGGCGGACACACCCGATGAGGCGTGGGAAGCGCTCGGCGCGTGGCGCGGGCTGCGGGCACCCGGTCGTCTCGAAGCGGTCGATCCGGAGGACCTGCGCCGTCGCGCCGACGAGCTCGATCGTGACGAGGTGCTCGCCTCCTACACGATCGTGTCGACCTCCGACGACTACGTGAACGCATACGGTCCGCTCGTCGATGAGATCGGTGCCGACATCGTCACGATCCAAACGACGTCGCTCCAACAGGAAGCGACGATCGAGATGCTGGGGAGCGAAGTGCTGCCGGCGCTCCGAGCGCCCGGCGCCTAAGGAGTCGATGCCTCGATGAGCGCGACGGCTCGCCGTGCGAAGTCCTCGTCGTGGCCGCCGGCCTCGATCGCCGCCCACATGGCCGGGATGACGACGTCGGCATAGGCGGTGCGCACCGTCTCCCCGTCGGTGTCGTCCGGAAGGGACTCGAGGTAGCGGGAGAGCGGGTCGACGAACCCGCCCGCCAGCGTCGCGACCAGATCGACCGACCATCCGTCGGCGTCGCGGGTGAAGACGGCAGCGGTCGCATCATCCTGTGCGCTGACGGTCACCACCGCCCACACGGCTCCCCCCGCTTCGAGTTCCGAGGATCCCCCCACGTTCAGGTTCGAGATCGGTTGGCCGGCGAAGGCGCCGAACCCGTCCCGGAACGACGACCAGTACGCCGCCTCGACCGCGGGAGTCACACCGTTGGTGAGCATCGCGGCCGTCTCGGCCGCCGGGAGTGCGTTCTCCGCCGCGAGCACGAGCACCATCGACGGTTCGAACACGGCTGCGGTCGCCGCCGGGAAATCCCGTGCTTCGACCGCTTCCGCCCAGCCGGCCACCACGGCGGGGGGTGACGACTCGGGATCGTCCTGGGATCCCCCACATGCCGAAGCGACGAGGGCGAACACCAGAACGAGAGGCACGAACGTTCTCATGGTCGACCAGGCTAACGATGTGCACCTTCTAGGAATCGTGTACCTTGCACGCCGTGAGCAGCAACCTGGTCAAACCGATCGTTCTCGGATCGGTCGCCGGCATCGTCGCCGGATTGTTCGGCGTCGGTGGGGGCGTCATCGTCGTCCCGGGGCTCGTCTTGTGGGTCGGCATCACACAGAGCAAAGCGTCGGGCACGTCCGCAGCGACCATCGTCGCATCGTCCGCGGCGGCGATGGTG
The DNA here is from genome assembly GCA_029939995.1 of Acidimicrobiia bacterium. Lineage (GTDB taxonomy): Bacteria > Actinomycetota > Acidimicrobiia > Spongiisociales > UBA5794 > JAHEEL01. The sequence goes on from JAOZRW010000050.1 coordinate 1,584, forward strand.
GCTTTCGGGATCGGGGGAAGTGTCGACTGGCGGGCCGCCGCACTCATCGTGCTCGGCTCGGTCGTCGGCGCGTGGGGCGGCGCATGGCTTGCGAAACACCTGAGCGAGCGGGTTCTCGCTGTGACGTTCGCCCTCGTCCTGCTGATCGCCGGTGTCCGGATGGTGATGTAGCCGTGTTGGAGATCGCAGGACTCATCGCTCTCGGGCTCTTCGCCGGAGGAATAGCCGCCGCTCTGGGAATCGGCGGCGGCGTCATCTTCGTTCCGGCGCTCGTCGTCCTGTTCGGTTTCGATCAGCACATCGCCCAGGGCACATCGCTCGCGGTGATCCTGCCGACCGCCATCGTGGCCACCGTCGCCCACACGAGGATGAAGAACGTCAAGTGGAAGCTCGCCGTCCCCATCGGCCTCGCGGGCATCGTCGGTGCCGTCGTGGGGGCACGTTTCGCACTGGCACTCGACGCGGACCTGCTGCGGCGCATGTTCGGCATCTTCCTGATCCTCCTCGCAGCCCGCATGGGGTGGCGAGCATGGAAACTCGACGGCCGAACGGAGACCGAACCCGACACGCCGTGAACGGCTCGCGGCGTACGGGATCATCCCCCGGCAGGTCGGACGATCGTACGCCTTCAGGGAACGAGGATGGCGGCGCAGTGGACGCATCTCGGCGGATGCTGTCGCTTGGCCTCGTTCTCCTCGGCTGAGGACAGGATCAGGTGGCAGACGCCGCACACACCGTTGGTCAACGCACCGACCACCCTGCCGTCGCGCGTCTCACGGAGTGAGTCGTACAGGCCGAGAAGGTCCTCGTCGACGAGCGGGATGATCTCCGCCTTGCGATGCTCTTTGACTGCGATCTCGGCGTCGATGCGCTTCCATGCCTCGCGGATCCCCGCTTCGAGTTCTGCCTTGTGGCCGGTCTCGGCCTCCAGCCCGGATTCGAGACGGGCGAGCTCGGCCTCCACCTCCTCGCGAACTTCCATCAGCTCGAGGATCTCTTCTTCCATCGACGAGACCTTGTTCTTGAGAAGCTCGACCTCCCGACGGAGGTAGTCGGCGTCGCGTGCGCTGAGGCCTCCTGCGTAGAGACGCATCTCCTCCGCGCCGGCCTTCGCCTGGCTGATCTCGAGTTCACCGGTCGTCTTGTCGATCGCCAGCACCGTCTCACGGAGCCGGGCCGCGGTCTTGTCCCGTTCCGCCGTGATGGAAACGATCGCCTCGTGGGCGGAGCGATAGTCTTCGAGCTCGGGAAGGCTCTGACGTTGATCGATCAGCCGATCGATCTGGATGTCGACGTCTTGCAGGTCGAGGAGGTCGTGCAGGCTCCTCACAGGCTCCATCTGGCTTCCTCCCACCGGGTCGCTCCTCACTCGATCAAACCGGCATCACCCACCGCGGACGATGTCGACGGCCACAGCGTACCGTGTTCGCGGAGTGGAGCGATTCGCCGTTCACCAGCGGTCAGACGAGCGACTTCGACACGTGAACGACGCCGTCCTCGACATGCGGGTCCGAGTACTCGAGATGTTCGAACACGCGGGCAACCGGGCGATTCTCCGGCAGATACACGGCATCCAGCGTCTGCAGGCCGTTGCGTCGTGCCGGAACCTCGAGACGACGCAACAACTCGGTCGCCAGTCCCCCGGAACGCCACTCGGGAGCCACCGCCACCGCCACCTCCGCGATGTCGCAGCCGGGATGGCACTCGTAGCGAGCGACCGCGGCGCCCCGGTCCTCCTCGTCGACTGCCACGAGCGCCAGACGGCGGTGATAGTCGACCTCGGCGAGGTATCGAATCTGCTTCTCGGAGAGGTTTGGTGCCGCCGTGAAGAACCGGTGGAGTAGCGTCTCGGAATCGGCGTGGGCGATCGCGTCTGCGAGATCGGTCGAATCGGTCGGCAGGATCGGCCGGATCCACACCCGCCTTCCGTCGGACACCACGAACTCTCCCTCGAGGTCCCTTGGATATCCTTCGGGAAGGTCGGATTGTTGCGGTCGAGCGATCATGCTTGCAATTGTACGCACTTCGTTGATCTTTAGTTAGCATTTCAGGCTTTGCACGATCCCCATCCGGAACACGCACGACGCCGGTAGCGTTGACGTCGCATGTGGAAATCACGAATCACCACCCGACACGGCACCGACCGGATCCTCCCCGACCGGGACGAACCGTTGCGCATCAACGGAACGCACTTCGTCAAGCACACGCCGATGACGCCGCCGTTCCCCGCCGGGATGCAGACCGCCTACTTCGGGATGGGGTGTTTCTGGGGTGCGGAACGGGAGTTCTGGCTCGACGACGGTGTCTACACGACCGCCGTCGGATACGCAGGCGGGTCCACGGCCAATCCCACGTATGAGGACGTCTGCTCGGGCAGGACGGGCCACACCGAAGCTGTGCTGGTCGTCTTCGATCCCGGTGTCGTGTCGTTCGCTTCGCTCCTGAGACGGTTCTGGGAGTCTCACGACCCGACCCAGGGGATGCGTCAGGGCCCGGACAGCGGTTCGCAGTACCGCTCGGCCGTCTACACGACGACGGAAGCGCAGTTCGCCGAAGCGCTCGCGTCTCGCGATGCCTACGCTGCCGACCTCTCGAAAGCCGGATTCGGCGACATCACGACCGAGATCGCCCCGGCCGACCGGTTCTTCTACGCCGAGGATTACCACCAGCAGTACCTGGCGAAGAACCTGGCGCGTGCCGGTCTCGACATCCAGACCTTCTACTTCGGGGAGACCCCACCGCCGAAGCATCCGATCCCCGCTGAGGGATACTGCGGCATGCAGCCAACGGGCGTCGCCTGTCCGATCGGCCTCGGTGTTGACATCGACGGCGGGGAAAGTGCCGACTGATCGTCGACGGATCGGCGCCATCGCCGACCGAACGATCGCAGCATGCCTCCGATGCGATCAGACCGCCACGAGGTGTCCATGATGCAACAACACGGACGATTCGCTCAATCGAGAGTGCGGAAAGCACGCCCCGAACATCTCATGATCGGCGAGCGGTTCGCCGCACTTCGCACACATGAGCACACGGGCCGAGACGAGCGCGGGTTGCGGCGTCCGCGGCACTGCCGGCTGGGGCGCATGTCCGTATCCGCCACACTGAGGACATCTGCCCATATGAACATCTTCGACCGCAGGCGATCGAACCTGTAGGTCGCGTCCGACCGCGAGCGCGCCGGATTCCAGACGCATGTTCGTCGGCAGTCATGCCGACGACTCGAGCCTGACGGGTGGGCGGTGGTCGTTCGCCGGCTGGGACGATCGCGGGCCATTCCGGCACTCTCATACGGTGGGTGTCCGACCGGATAGGCAGGGCGCTCAAGCAGGCCACGCGAATCGGTACCCGGATCGCGACATCGGCCGCATTCGTTCTCGGCTTGTCGAGCAGCAACCGGCCGCCCATGACGGCTGGACCAATCACCGGAGTCCCGTGACTCGAGTTCCGACCCATCGGCAACGAGCCGTCTCAACCGGCAATGGTGAACGCGACGGAGTTGCCTGCTCCGCAGCGGCCTTGTTCGCATGGCAGGACCCGACATTGCCATCGAGAATCGCCCCGACTACGGGATCGACAACGACCGAGAGCCACGTCACGAGGCCACCGCCATCGCACCCATCTCGACACCCATCGTCGCTCGGTATGGCGGAGTACGGCCGGACCGGGCCGGCGTTTCGGCACTACGCGAGACGTTGAGCGGGGATGCTCAATGAAGGGCGAGCACATAGATGGATGCCGGCAGATCGCCGTCGGCCGTGCTCACCGTGGTGACGGAGCGCCGATACCCCGATCCTTCGAACGCGTCCAATGCAGCCCAGTGATCCGGAAGATCCGGCGACTCGAAGAGCTGAACGCCGACTGTGGATCCCTCGAGGTCGAGAACGATGCCCGGATACCCGACCTCGGCCCCCCATCCCTCTTGAAGCAACCGACCGCGCACCGTTCCCTCGATCCAACGCCCCGACAAGCCGCTCAGCTGATCGTGGTTTGGGCGTCCCGGAGCAAGGGTGCCGTACACCGCAAGACGACCATCGGGACCCAACGATGTCTGCGCCGAGTCTCTCGACTGCTTTGTGCTCATGTGGCCGACCTCGGTCCCCTTGCTCGAATCCCATGGAATCGTACCGAACGCCGGGCCTCGCCACACCGAGCCGTAGAGACTCGAGCCTCTTTGGGCCAGGGGGTTTCCGCAGCCCGTGCAGCGTCCGCCCGCATGTTGCCCTGGGAGCAAAGCGCGGCCGCGCCTGCAGGCCCTACACAAGCCGACGGGAGCACGGCAACGGAAGAGTCTGGGCGTGCCCCGGCAGTTCGATCGGTCTCTGACGAACCCGGGCCGGCCCACAGACCATGACAGCAGAATCCAACAATCAACCTCCACCAAACCCGGTACAGACCAGCCCTGGGACCGATCTGATGTGGACGCGACGTGGACGCGACCGCGCCGAAGAAGAGACCAAGGAAGGGGGCTGAGCTAGGAAACGCAATAGCTGCAAAGGATCCCGGCGTGGGCGTTGACGGGCTCGAACCGCCGACCTCTGCCTTGTAAGGGCAGCGCTCTCCCAACTGAGCTAAACGCCCGGGTGCGGGGATGGTACCGGAGTTCCCGGTCAGACCGTACGAGGCAATTCGAGACGAGAGCCGGCCCGGACCGTTCGCTCGGTGTTCGTCCGCTGTATCCAACCTGCGGCGTCGACCTCGACGTTCGTGTTGTCGCAGCCACCGGCCGAGCGAGCCTGGTAATCGACCGACACGGCCGTCACGGGGATCGTCTGGTCGCTCTCCCCCACGACGTGGAGGTTGGCCCAACGCACCGCGACCGGGGGATGCTCACACCGGGCGAAGGACTCGGTCCACACCACCGGACCCCGCAGATACTCGCCCCTGCTGTACAGATCCCTGACGACCGTGAACTCCCCGGTGTGGAGATCCTCGATCGTTCCCCGCCACGCATGGAACCCGGGTGGCGCCACATCGGGGGAACGCCCGATCGTGAGCCGGTACGGGCGGTGTGGATGCCAGGGAAAGTCTCTCGTGTTGACGTCGTTCGGCGTCGAGGGGAGCGGCGACGGTGATCCCTCCAGGAGACCCCTCTCCCCCGGCGGTGCGTAGCCGCCCCAGTTCGCTGCGGATCGGCCGGGGAAACGGGGGTGATGTTGCAGGCCGAGGTGGGCGCCGCCGCCGTCGGGTTTGATGAACTGGACCTGCAAAGCCCAGAAGTAGAGCCGGTCGACGTCGGGCGGCTCCAGGATCTCGAGCGTCGCCCCCACCTCCGTGAGACGCTCGCCGAACGGAACGTCCCACCACAGGTGGAACGACGACGCGCCGTTGCCGCTCGGCGGCTCACCTGCGACGCGCAGCGATTCGACACCTCTCCCGAACAGTCGATCGAGCCATGACATGACTCCAATGTACCGTGGTGCCGACTCGCTGTCGGACCGAAACACCGATACGGTCCTCTCGATGGCCGTCGTCAAGAGCCGCACGCTCCGCATCCTCTACGTCGTTCTCGGTTCGTTCTTCCTCGGACTGGCGTTCGTCGGCGTCGTGCTTCCGATCATCCCCACGGTGGGCCCGGTTCTCCTCGCCGCGTTCTTCTTCTCGCGTTCGTCCGAACGGTTCGATCGGTGGCTGATCGACAACCGTCTCTTCGGGGGCATCGTTCGCGATTGGCGAGCAGGTCTCGGGTTCACGATCAAGGCGAAGACGATCGCGATCGCGGCGATCGCAGCGACCTTCACGATCTCGATCGTGTTCGTCGTCGAGCCGACCGTCCTGCGGGTTCTGATGGTCGCCTTCGCAATCGCCCTGGCGTTCTACATCGCCCGGTTGCCGACGAAGCGCGTCGAACCGGTACCCGCCTGAGCGCAGTTCGCCCTTCAGAGGTGCTCGGCGAAGAACGCCTCGATCCGTCGCCACGAGTCCTCTGCCGCGTCTTCGTCGAACGCAACCGCCATCAGCGGGCGACCGATCAGCGCGTTGGCGACGGGGTGATCATCGACCTGATTCATGAACGAATGACCTGCATCGGGATACGTGACGATGTCGTGCGGCGTCGTCGTCTGCTCGAGTGCTCTGGAGAGCTTCTCTCCGTGGCTTCCGAACACGTGGTCACGGCCGCCGTATGAGGCCACGACCGGACACAGCCGTTCTGCGATGTCGTCGCCGGGGAAGCCCCCGTAGTTCGCGGAGATGACCTTCGCCGTTCCCCGTGCTCCGAGGAGCAGCGCGAAGCTTCCGCCCATGCAGAATCCGACGACTGCGACCCGGCCGTCGGCGACATCCTCCCGTTCGGCGAGCGACTGCAGATGCCGCTCGGCCGTGTCGACGACGCTGCCTTCCCCGCGCTGGAGTTGCGCCATGGCACGGGCTACGCAGGTGATCCGCCCTCCGTCGAGCAGGTCAGGTGCTACCGCCACGTACCCCATCGCGGCGAATCGATCGGTGATGCGTCGGATGTCGTCGTTCAGTCCGAAGAGCTCGTGCAGCACGAGCACCCCGGCGGCGGGAACGGCGTCCGGGAGGGACTCGTACATCGCCACACCGTCGACGATCAGATCCCGTCCGCTCATCGGAGACTCGAGAGCGCGCTGTCGACCGCCCGGCCCACGGTGAAGGGCAGTCCACCGGTGACGAGCGATGCTCCGGCCGCCCGCTTCCCGGAGGGCAGTTCGATCAGGACCGTCACGACCGTCTCACCGTCGACGTCTCGCGTGTTGACCGTCACGTTCGTCGGAGGCGGGAACCCTCGCAGGAGGGCCACGGCCGTCGCGACGGCATTCGTGAGGCCATCCGGTCCGGGACCGACGGCGACGCCGGCTTCGCGACCCTCCTCGTCGATCGCCCGAACCTCGACGGCGTCTGCGCTCTCCTCGATCGCAAGCTTCGCGAATCGTGGGTCACCGGAGACGGGTCCCGTGCTGTCGGAGTCCACGACGGCGACCATGTGCGAGGGATCGGGTGCGGCGAACGCGTCCGGCAGTGTTTCGTCCAGCCCCCGTCCGAGACCGCTGCGCCGGGTCGGAACTCCCGACCCGGTGCGTCCGAAGTCGACTGCGAGTCGTTCGACGGCGCGTTGGATCTCGGCGTCGGGGCGTGTGCCGTCGGTCCAGACTCGAACGATCGGCGGTCCGTCGCTGCTCTCGCGCACCTCCACATCGGCAACCCCGGGCAGAGAGCGAACCGCACGACGCAGCTCTTCGACGATCATTCCACTTCCCCTTGTTCAAACCCCAGCTGCAGTGTATCGCAATTCGGGGGCGCCGGCCGAAATCACTGCGAACGGCGAGGGATGGATCGCACCATGATGCAGTCGTCGACGACGTAGTCGAAGTCGTGCCGATCGAGGTAGCGCACGACGGCCTCATCGGCGGCTCCGGGTTGTATCCATACGCTCGTGTACCCGAGCCGTTGTGCTTCTTCGAGGATGCGCAGCGTTCGCCGTGGCGGTACGACGAAGTTGACGATCCCGGGTGGCTCCGGCAACGAGGCGAGATCGGGGTAGGAGCGGTCGCCGTGAACCGTTTCCCTCGTGGGGTTGACGGGGAACAGGCGGACGCCCTTGCGCTTGAGGTCGCGGTAGATCTTCGATCCGAACTTGCGTTCACTGTCCGTCGCACCGATGACCGCGACGGTCGGGTCGTCGTTGTTGAGCTTGAGAATCATGGGGTCCATGGCAGGTGAACCGCTATCCGGCCCCGGATCATTCCCTCTCATCCCTTGGACTCTTCGCCTTTGGTGTGCAGAACCGTCCCGAACGTCTCGATGAGGATCTTGATGTCGCCGCGCATCGAACGGTTCTCGACGTACTCGACGTCGAGCGCGGTCCGTTCGCTGATCGAAATCGAGTCCCTCCCGTGGACCTGGGCGTAGCCCGTGATCCCGGGCTTGACCGAGAACCGGGGGTTGTCGAGTCCGATGAGGTCGGCCTCGTCGGGTACGAGCGGGCGAGGACCGACCAACGACATCGGCCCCTTGAGCACGTTCCAGAAGTTCGGCAGCTCGTCGAGTGACCAGCGTCTGAGGAACCCGCCGACGCGGGTGACGCGCGGGTCGTCGTCGATGCGGATCGTGTAATCGGCGTCATCGTTGCTCTCACGCATCTTGGCGAGATGATCGTGGAAGACCTCCTCTTCGTGGTCGATCACCATCGTCCTCAGTTTCACCATCCAGAAGTCCCGCCCGTCTCTGCCGGTGCGCAACTGGCGGAAGAATGCGGGCCCGCGCGAATCGAGCTTGACGGCGATCGCCGCGGCAGCCAGCAACGGGGACAACAGAAGCAGAGCGATGAGCGACACGGCGATGTCCATCGATCGCTTCGCCACCGCGTACCCGTGCGAGATCGCACCCTCCTGCTGGTCGCGCATGAGCGCACCTGCGATGAGCGAGCCAAGTGCGAAGCTCTCCCCGACCACGAACGAGACGACGACGCGCATGACCGGATCGCCGATGGGCACGAACAACGCTGCAGCGGCGGCGAGCACGGCGATGATCCAGGCGATCGCCAGCCGGATGCCCTGGCCCCTGGCGACGAGGATCTGCCCGATGAAGAGACCGGAGGATGCCAGCACGACGCCGGCCGCTGCGAGTGCCGCGATCGTCGGCGATGGTCTGAACCCGCTGCCGAACGCGAACGCCACGAGCGGTGGTCCGAGCAGCGCGCCCAGGCCGGCGCCGACGACCGCCAGGGCGATGCCGGCGAGTCCCATGCCCCGGGCCCAGGATCGCAATTCCCTGCGCTCCCCCTTGACGGCCATCTCCGTGAACGGCGGGAGGACGCGTGCGATCAGGTTGTATCCGAACGTCAGCGGCGCCCGGGCCAGGAGCAGCGTCACGTAGATCATCGAGAACTCGGATGCCGTGGCGCCGAGAGCGCCGGCGACGAGAGGCCCGGCGAGCAGGAGCGCCTGGGAAGCCGCCGACGACAGAACGAGACTGGAGAGGAGGCCGCGCTCGCCGATTGCCTCGACTTCGCCGGCGTCGAGCTTCCCGCGCGTGCCGGTCTGTCGCTCCTCCGGGCTACGGAAGGGGCGCCACGCGAAGATGACGAGCGGCCCGAGGACCTGGGCCCATGCGAACCCGGTCACCGTGGGGCCGATCATCACGACACCCACGGCGATGACCAGCCGCAGGATCGATGCGGCCCCGCTCGTGTAGCCGTATGCGCGGAATCGCCGGTACCCGGCCAGGTAACCCCGTCCGACGACGAAGAAGAAATGGAATGCGACGGTCGCGACGACGAACAGGACGAACGCGGAGTTGCCTTCGAAGTACGTGTCGGAAGAGGCCCACACGACGACCGCCGCCACCGCGGCCGTCGAGGCCGCCAGCGCGATCGCCCGAACCGGCACGACCCATCCCTGGAACCCGACGGTGATGCGGCGGATCACGAGCTGCTCGATCGGGAGCAGGATGATGACGAACGCGAGGAAGTGGGCGGTCAGGAGAGCGGCGATCGGAGCGAACGCCTCTTCGCCGAGGCTGCGGCCGCCGAGGAACTGGTAGATGTACGCGCCGACTCCGGCGACGAGGCTCCCGAGGACGATGTCGAGCGTGCCGTCGCTCCGCATGTAGGCGTAGCGATTGCGTCGGGACGGCGTGGAGTCGCTCGTTGTCTGGTTGTCGATCGGGACGTCGTTCACTAGTGCACTGAGGGTCGCGTTCGGGCGTCCGCCAGGTTACCCGGCATCGCTCGATCAGAGGGCGACCGATGACGCGACTATTGGGCTCCGGTTCCTACCATCGGCCCATGACCGATCGTCGTACCGACAGAACGGGCCCGAATCCGCTGCTGGCCGCGACGGCTTCAGCATTTCTCCCGGGCGCCGGGCAGTGGTTGGCCGGTGACCGGAAGAAGGCCCGGACGCTCCTCATCATCGACGTGGTCGTGCTGCTCGTGCTGCTGTTCTTCTTCCGCGACAAGGTCTCGATCGTCACCGCGTTCGTGAAGCCGACCTCCATGGCGATGCTGATGATCGTCAACATCCTCACCCTCGGCTACCGGGTGTGGGCGGCCGACGACGCCTACCGCACCGCCGCGGAGTCCGGACCGTCGGTGAACCGTGTCGCCGGCATCGTTGCGATGATCGCGCTCGGCTTCTTCATCATGGTTCCGCACGTGGTGTTCGGCTACTACGACCTGGTCCAGTACAGCCTCATCACAACGGTGTTCGACGGTGGCGAGGCTGCGGCGGCCACCCCGACCACCGTCACGACGACAGCCGACGGTGCGACCGGCGACACCGAGGCCGGCACGCCGGCCGAATCCACATCGTCCACGACCACCACCGTCGCCGAAGAGCAGACCCCGTGGGAGGACCTCGATCGTCTCAACATCCTGCTGCTCGGGGGCGATTTCGGGGTCGGCCGCACCGGCATCCGCACCGACACGATGATCACCGTCAGCATCGATCCGAAGACCGGCGAGGCCGCGATGT
>JAOZRW010000095.1 GCA_029939995.1 Acidimicrobiia bacterium
TTCCCCTCGACACGGTTTTCGAAATCGTAACCGAAACGTCCCGCCCCGCAGAGGGTCGAGAATTCGAACTCGTTGGTAACGCGGTAGATCTTCGGTTCGTTCTTCTCCAGCGCCCCTTCGTATTTCCGCTCGTAGTTGAGGGCGCAGCCTGCGCTGCAGTGGGCGCACGTCGCGGGGATCTTCTCCAACTCCCAGGCGTTTGCCTTGTACTGGAAATCGGTGCTGATCATCGCACCGACCGGGCAGACCGCGATACACTCGCCGCAGTTGGTACACTCCAGCTCTTCCGTCCCTTTCGGCTGGATCCGGGAGTTGTATCCGCCGTAGTGGATCTCGATGGCGTCGTCGCCGATCACTTCGTTACAGACATGGACACACTTCTCACAGAGAATACAGAGCGATTCGTCGTATCCGATGAACTGCCACTTCCGCAGGTCGCGCTTGTGATCACGGGCCGAAAACTCCTGGGTGTCGACACCGAACTCCAGCGTCTTGTTCTGCAGGTCGCAGGCACCGCTCTTGTCGCACACGCCGCACTCGAGCGGGTGGTTGACATCGTAGAGTTTCATGATGTTCTGGCGGTGGGAGAAGAGTTCGGGGGAGTTGGTCCGTACCTCCATTCCGTCCAGTGCGGGGGCCTGGCAGCTGAGGATGAAGCCGTCGGCGCCTTCAACCTCCACGACGCAGAGGCGGCAGGAGGCGATCGGCTTCACTTTGGTCAAATAACACATCGTCGGGATGTAGAGTCCTGCCCGGCGTGCCGCCTGCAGGATCGTCTCACCCTTCTTCGCTTCGACTTTTCGTCCGTCAATGGTCAATGTAATCATCCGCCCATCCTTATACAGCCGTCATCGCGATGTAGTAGCACCGCATACAGCGTTCCGCCTCGGCGATCGCCTCTTCCTGGGTGAATCCCAGATTGACTTCACGGTTGTTGTACTTCCGCTCGTCGACGCCGAGCTTCTCGCTCACCTGTCTGGGCAGTCCCGGAAGCCATCCCGTCACCTTCTCCTTCTTGTCGTAGACACGGAGTCGGCGCAGATGGTCTTCCATGATCTCCTCGTCGGTCAGGGTGATCTCGCCGGTATGGACGAACCGCGAAATGACCGACGCGGCGCGGCGCGCCTGTCCGACGGCGTTGACGATCGTCATCGGACCGTATTCGCAGTCGCCGGCGGCGAAGAGCCCCTTGCGGCTCGTCATGTAGTCGCGTCCGTTGGTCTTGAGAGTGCCCCAGCTGGTGAGCTCCAGCTCCCATTCTTCGGGCAGAAGGCCCAGATCGGCCGCCTGGCTGACGGCGGGGATCAGATAGTCGCACTCGATCTCGAAATCGGCGCCCTCGATCTTCACCAGCTGCGGACGTCCGCCGTTGGGATCGGGCACCAGTTCGAAACGGTTGACCTTGAGTGCCTTGAGGCGTCCGTTCTCGTCTTCGATGATCTCCTCGACAGCGGAGTGGAAGATGAACTCGACCCCCTCTTCCACCGCCTCGTGATACTCTTCGTAGGTCGTGTTTCGGATGATCGTCTTCTCGTCCCGGCGGTAGAGCATGATCACCTTGTCGGCGTTGCAGCGGATCGAACAGCGCACGACGTCCATCGAGGTGAAGCCGCCGCCGACACAGACCACGGTCTTGCCCGTCAGGTCGACGTACTCCTTGTCGAGCATCTGCTGCTCGCGTACCTCCTGGGGAATCGGAATGCCGTACTTGACCCAGAGATTGACACAGTCGAGGAAGTTGATCGCGCCCCAGTAACCAGGCATATCATCGCGCTCGTTCTTGGCGCGCACCTTTTTGGAGAGGCGCGTTCCGAAAGCCAGCAGCGTCGCGTCGTACTCCTTGTCGAACTTCCGAAGCATCTCGGCGTCGACTTTGGTGTTCATGATGAAGTTGGTGCCGACGCTCTTGGCCAGTTCGATATCCTTGTTGTACTTCTCAATCGGCATGCGGTACTGGGGAACGCCCACGGCTACCTCGCCGCCGAGCACCGGAAGCTCCTCGTAGACGTCGCACTGGATGCCTCTGACCCCCAGATAGTAGGCGGCGGTCAGTCCCGCGGGACCCGCTCCGACGATCGCGACACGCTTGTCCGTCTTCTCCTTCGCGGGCTCTTCGGGATGGAGCCATTCGAAACCGCGATCGGTTTCGTAGTCTGCGCCGATGCGTTTGAGCTCCATGATCGAGATCGGCTCGTCCAGATTGGCCCGGCGGCACTCGTCCTCGCAGGGATGGGGACAGACACGGCCGCAGGTATGGGCCAGCGGCATCGATTTTCGGGTCGCTTTGAGCGAATCGTCGTAACGCAGGTCGCGCACACCCTCGATGTAGGCGGGAATGTCCACATGGGTCGGGCAGGCGTCCATACAGGGCGCGGTGACCTTCGCAATGTAGCTGATATCCTCTTTGTCGTAGTCGGGACTCTTCTTCTTGTTTTCGATCAGGTCCATGAAGGTGTCGTGGTAGTGCTCCATCATGTCGAGCAGCGGCTTGGGCACGGTACGGCCGATTTCACACTTGCTCGTCTCCATCATGGTTCGCGACACCTCTTTGAGATGCTCGAGATCGCTCACTTCCCCTTCGCCGCGGGCGATCTTGTCCATCAGGTCGTAGAGGATCCGGCCGCCCCATCGGCCCGGCGCGCAACGGCCGCAAGCTTCCGAATACTTCTGGTAGGTATGCGCGTACTCCGTTCCCAGGCGTACGACGTCGATGCTTTCGTCGAACACGGCGAACCCGTCCCAGCCGATGAAGGCTTTGGCGTCGCGGTCAGCTTCGTACCGCTCGGGAAGCTTGTATTCGGACTCGACCCACTCCTCTTCGGGCTTGCCGCGGTTGTCGATGAACTCACCGCGCCAGGTCGAAAAAACCACTCGGGCCACTATTTTTTCCTTCTCACCATGATGGTCCAGTCGACTTCGTTGAACTTGAGCGAGTTCAGCAGCTCATGTCCAGCCTCCTTGACCAGATCGGCGCTTTTCTGGATCGGAGAGAAATCCCCGATTTCGAAGAGAAAGATCGCGACTTCGCCCGGCTTCGTGCCGGTCTCGAGCAACTCCATCATTCTGTCGTAGAAACTATCTTTCAGATGGCGCAAATCGTAACGTACCATGTTCTCTCCCCCTTATCTGTCGATTTCGCCGA
>JAOZRW010000051.1 GCA_029939995.1 Acidimicrobiia bacterium
CAACGCTTGCGCGACGGTGAAGCGACGATCGCGAGGGTCCGTGCCGCCCAGATGATCCTGATCCGCGAAGCAGATCGACGCCAAGCTCCCCTGGCGGATGGGTGCCGGTCGATGGTCGAGTGGGTGACGGGTCGCCTCGACGTCGCCCCGGAGACAGCGAAGGCCCTCGTTACTACCGCCAGGAGACTCGAGTCCTTGCCGACGGTAGAACACGCTGCCGGGGACGGCGCTGTGTCGTTCGACCGGATCACCGCGGTAGCGAGGATCGCCGCCGGAGCGGACGACGACTCGATCCTCGATGAGTTGTCGATCTACGACGTCGCTGGGATCAGGCGCCTGGTCGCAAATCGACACCGCATGACCCGTGAGATGGAACGGGAAGCGTTCGACCGCCGCTACCTCGTCACCCAACCGAACCTGGACGAATCGTCGTGGCGCCTCTACGGACAACTCCCCGGCATGGCAGGCAGGGTCCTCGTCGAAGCACTCGATCGCAAAGCCGACCAACTGCCGAACGACACCGTTGAAGCTCGCAGCACCCGGCACGCCGACGCCCTCTGGGCCATGAGCATGGACAGTCTTGCCGGCACGGACGGTGCGACGGTCGAAACAGCGACACCGCTGCTCACCGTGTTCATCGACGCACACGACGCCACGCCCACCAACGGCGAGGCCGGCGTCGTCATCGAAGCCGGGCCCCGGGTCGGACCGCCCACGGTCGAAGCGATCCTCTGTGACGGCACGATCGAAGTCACTGCACACACCGCCAACGGTCAACCGATCAGTATGGGACGCCGGAGCCGCACCATCCCCCCGAGACTCAGGCGGTTCATCCTGCACCGCGACGGAGGCGTCTGCACCATTTCGGGTTGCACATCCAGGTACCGGCTCCAACCCCACCACATCGTCCCCTGGTCCGAAGGTGGCGGAACCGATCCGGAGAACCTGACGACCCTCTGCTGGTTCCACCACCACGTAGTCATCCACGGACGCGGCTTTCAGATCGACCCCAAGTCGCCGCCCCAACGCCGACGCCTCAACCGACCAACCATCCACGCACCACCCGGGTAGACGATGCTCAGGTCATCGGCCCATCCCATCTTCGCCTGTTGATCCGCTATTGATCGATTGCAGCGGTGAACGACAACGTGCCCTCGACCGAACCTTCCTCCCGGACACGGTGGTACACGAACCGGACGGGAGTCTCTCCGGGGGCCACGGCTCGCAGTGTTCACGTCCGCCGTCCGCCCGCGCCCACGGTCTCGCCACCGTCTCCTTCATGGGTGGCCTCGCCGAGACGGGTGTTTACCGAGGGGTCGTACGCGACGGGCTCCCAGTTGAATCCCGTCGTGCTGTTCCCGTTCAGCATGACTTGTATCTCGTCGCCGGGAGCGAGCTATTCACCAGACGGTTGAAGGCCCGGTCTGAGACCGGGCCTTCGGTGGAGGTGGGGGGAATCGAACCCCCGTCCCACGAGGTTTCAGCGTCGGCATCTCCGAGCGCAGCCGACAGCGAGCTTTCGGAACCCTCGAGGCGCTATCGGCAGTTCCTCATGGGCCCTAGTCGGGATTGTCTTACCCCGCCGATCCCGACATCCCGGCGGGGGCATCCTGCATTGTTATGCCCGATTCCGGCGAGACAGGCACCCACCGGGCGGACACGCTGCGTTAATTAGGCAGCGAATGCGTAACTTTCGTTATCGGCATTTGTGTTTGTTCCCGGCTATTTAACGAGGACTCCGGAGACCTCGGCTCGCTTCCGGCGCCTCAACCCTCACGGTCGAAACCATGTCACCCCCGTATTCGGGGAACACGCGTGGCGCGTTCAACACCCCTGAGGATAGTCGCCTGCCTCGCCGACCGCTCCCCCCGCTACCGTCGTCGCTCCGATAGCCTCGTCGCCATGGACACCGAACCCACCACCGAGCCCGCAGACGCGGCCGACGCCCCGTCGAGCCCGTCGTCGACGATCGATGTGACCGAACGCGAGCAGAGCCGCCGCACCAGCACGTCGTCTCGCGGGCTTCTGATGGCGATCGCCGTCGGCATCGTCGTCGTGCTCGCCGTGCAGGTCTTCACGCTCGTCTCCTCGAGTCGGACCGACGAGCAGATCGCTGCGCTCGACGAGCGGATCGCCTCCGTGGGATCGGATGTGGTGACGATTCAGGATTCGGTGGCGGCCCTCGACGGAAAGGTCGAGGAGCTGTCGACCAGCGCGCTCGTCGCACCCGCCGCATCCGGGGCGTCCGCCGCCGATGCACCGGCGGAGCCGGCCGGTGTGCTCCCACCGTTCGAGCAGGGCCAGCCGGATGCCGCCCTGGGCGTCGTGCTCGGGGAGGTCACGGGAACCGAGTACTACACGGGTGAGGAGATGACGTTCGATCCGTCGGACGGCGTCTCCCGGGCGTGGCTCATCTGGGCTCACTGGTGCCCACACTGCCAGCGCGAGATGCCGGCCGTGACGGACTGGTACGGCGAGAATGCCGATGCCTATCCCAACGTCGAGCTCGTCAGCATCACGAGCGCGATCGATCCCTCCCGGGGGAATCCCCTCGAACCGTATCTGGACGAATTGCAGACGCCGTTCCCGGTCCTCGTCGACGATGACTCCCGTCTCGCCGATCAGTTCGGTCTCAATGCCTTCCCGTTCTGGGTCTTCACGTCGCCCGACGGCACGACGGTCCTCAGGGTCGCCGGCTACCTCGAGATCGATCAGGTGGCGGAGATCTTCGCCCAGCTCGAGACCCTCTCCGCCTAGAGGGGGAGGCAGCGGTGACCGAATACTGGGACAACCGGTATCGGGATCGACCCGCACCCGATCGGCCGTCGGCGTTCGTCGCCGGAGATCTCGCCCCCCTTCTCGGACCGCCGGGACGGGCGCTCGATGTGGCGGGCGGTGCAGGACGACACGCGATCTGGCTGGCAGACCGGGGATGGGACGTGACGCTCGTCGACGCATCCGGGCGGGCCCTGGAAGTCGCGCGGGAACGTGCGAAGAACGCCGGTGTGTCGATCACGCCGGTACAGGCCGACCTGACCGTCGACGACCTTCCCGGGGGGACGTGGGATCTCGTCCTCCTCACTCACTACCTCCAGCGTGACCTGTTCCCCCTCATCGCAGAGCGGCTCGCAGACGGCGGCTTGTTCGCCTTCTCGATCGCGACCGTCCGCAATCTGGAGCGCCGGGAACGCCCACCGCTCCCCTTCCTCCTCGACGAGGGGGAAGCCCCGTCGCTCGTCGAAGGGCTCGAGATCGTCTTCTACGAAGAAGGCTGGTCGGTTGAGGACCGCCATGAGGCACGTCTCGTCGCACGCAAGGTGGCCCGGGAGCAGCGAAGCTGAGTTACAGGATCAGCGGTGATGCCGCTGAGCTCGATCCATCTCCCGCTTCTGCTGCCGCTCCACGAGTTTCTTCCGCTTGTCGTAGGTGTGCCGTCCCTTTGCCAGGGCGATCTCGACTTTGGCCAACCCGTTGACGAAGTAGATCTGAAGCGGCACGAGGGTCAACCCCTGCTCGTTGATCTTCCCGATGAGCCGGTTGATCTCACGCCGGTGCAGCAGGAGCTTTCGTCGCCGCTCCGGCTCGTGGCCACCGTCGACGGCGAACGAGTACGGTGCGATGTGGGCGTTCTCCAGCCACAACTCACCCTGCTGGATCGCTCCGTAGGCGTCTTTGAGCTGCACCTGCCCGGCGCGGAGACTCTTGACCTCCGAGCCCTTCAGGACGATGCCGGCCTCGAACGTGTCGAGGATCTCGTAGTTGTGCCTGGCTCGCCGGTTCGTTGCGACGACTTTGCGACCTTCACCCATGATGGAGAGGTTAGAAGTACTTGACGGGATCGACGGGGTTCCCGTTGATCCGGACTTCGAAGTGCAGATGGGGACCGGTCGAGACGCCCGTCGAGCCGACGTAGCCGATGATCTGACCGGCTTTGACCCGTTGCCCCACGCTCGCGGCGAGTTTCGACTGATGGGCGTACAACGTGGTCATGCCGCCTCCGTGGTCGATCATGATCGAGTTGCCGTACCCGCCCTTCACGCCGGCGAAGAAGACCACGCCGTCGGCGGCCGCCACGATCGGCTGGCCCATCGCGCCGTTCATGTCGACGCCGTTGTGCATCCGCATGTACCCGTAGATCGGGTGCATGCGCGGACCGAACGGAGAGCTGACCGCACCGGGGACCGGCCGGACGAGCGTTCCGGGGGCGCCGCCTGCGGCTTTCGCCCGCTTCGCGATCAGCTTCTTGATCGAGGCTTCTTCCTTCTCCAGCGACGCCAGCTCGCCTTCGATCTCCTTGATCTGGGCGTCGTAGGTCGCGAGCAGCGTCTGCTGCTTGCGGAACTCCTTCTGCAGGGCGTCGTTCGTCCGCTGCATCTCGTTCTGGAGCGAGGCGAGTTCGTGCTCGCGCGCCTCGAGATCGTCGAGGTCGGTCTCCAACGTCGACTCTCGAACGGCGATCTCCACGCGCTCGTGCTCCTCGTCGACGAGAAGCGACTCGAATCGTTCGACGGTCTCCGTGCCTTCGGCCGTCGCCCGATCCATGTAGACGAGACCGACGCCGATGTCGTTCCACTGCCGTGCAGACAGCGCGACGGTCGGCACGCCGAGCCCCGCCCCCATGTACGACTCGACGGCGTAGCGGACGGCGTCGTCCCTGGCCACGTCGAGATCTGATCGGGTCAGCGCCAGCGATTGATACTGGGCGGACAGGTCGGTGCGGATATCGCGAAGCGCGAGCCGCTTCCTGGCGAGGTCGCCTTCGAGGGCGAGGATCTCTCGTCGGAGCGTCGCCATCGAATCGAGCACCTCGTCCATGCGAGCCTGTGTCGCCTTGATCTGGCGGGCGAGGGTCCCGCGGCTCGACGTGACCGTGTCGACTTCGTTCGCGAGGGACTCGATGCGATTCCGGACGCTCTGCAGATCGCCGGCGGGGTCCTCGGCTCGCGCGCCGGGAACGACCGTGAGAATCACGGCGAGGGTGAGGCCGACGGCGAAGAGTCGACGTGCTCCGATCATGTGCGCAGGTACTTGTGGACCGTCAAGCTCAAGGCGCTGCCGACGAGACCGGCGAGCACCCCGAACAGCAGGACCAGCATTCCCTGCGTCACGAGGAAGTCTTTTTGGACGGCGACGTTGATCCAATCGGGCAGTTCGGTCAGACGATCGACCGCCAACTGTTGGGCAACGACGACGAAGCCGACGGCGAGGGCTGCCCCTATGAAGCCCTCCATCGCGCCTTCGAGGAGGAACGGTGTTCGAACGAACCAGTTCGATGCACCGACGAGTTTCATGATCTCGATCTCTTCACGGCGGGCGTAGATCGCCATGTGAATCGTGTTGGCGATCAACGCAACGGCAGCGACACCGAGCGCGATCGCGAGAAGCCAGAACATCACCCGCAGACCGTCGCGCAGTGAGATCATCGCGTCGATCGCTTGCCCCGCCGACTGTATCCTCAGGAGGCCCGGGGTGGCCTGGAGCCGTGTCACGATCGTCTTGTAGTCATCCGGATCGACCGGCTTGATCCGGAGGGAGGCGGGAACGATGTCGGGACTGTCCTCGATCACCCGCAGGGTGGCGGGCTGGTTCGACAGGAGGATCCGTGCCTCATCGAAAGCCTCCGCCTTAGAGACGAACGTGACGGTGTCGACTTCGGGCCACGACTCCATCTCGGCCTGCATCTTGGGGACGGCCGGCAGTGCGTCGTCCTGCACGTAGGCGATGACGCGAACGTCCTCAGCCCACTGGATGGTATTGATCCGGACGACCTCGCCGAACACCAGTGTGCCGAACGTGAGCGTCAGCGAGATGAAGACGGCGAGGACGGCGCCGAGGACGACCAGACCGTTCCGGCCGATGTTCGTGAAGGCTTCGCGCAGGACATAGGAGAGGCGGGTCATGCGTCGACCTCCTCTTCATCTCCTCGTTCCTCTTCCGCGACGTCATGTTCGATCTCCGCCTCCGCGACGTCCTCGTCGACCGCCGGGGTTTCGGCAGCTTCGGCGGCTTCGACGGCTTCGACGGCTTCGACGGCTTCGACGGACGATTCCGTCGTCGACACCGCATCGCTCGCAACGACCGCCGTCGGGTCGCCTCCCGTGGTCGCCGTCGCCGGGATCGTGACGGCTCCGGTCTCGCCGTCGTCGGGTACCGGAGTGGCCGGGACTTCGTCGGCGGGAGCACCCTCTTCCTCTGCGGGACTCTCATAGACACCGCGACTCTCGTCGCGAAGCATGCGACCCCGCTCCAACTGGATGACCCTGCGCTGCATGGCATCGACGATCGCGTGATCGTGCGTCGCCATGACGACGGTCGTGCCGGTGCGGTTGATCCGGTCGAGGATGCGCATGATGCCGACGGACGTGGCCGGGTCGAGGTTCCCGGTCGGCTCGTCGGCGAGGAGGATGAGCGGCCGGTTCACGAATGCCCGGGCCACGGAGACGCGTTGCTGCTCGCCACCGGAGAGGCGCCGGGGGATCCGGTCGGCCATCTCGGAGAGGCCGACGAGTTTGAGAACCTGAGGTACCTGGGTGTCGATGGCGGAACGGGACTTGCCGGTCACTTCCATCGCGAACGCGACGTTCTCGTACACCGTCTTGTTCGGCAGCAGCTTGAAGTCCTGGAAGACGGTGCCGATCGACCGGCGCAGGTGCGGAACCTTCCATGCCGGCAGAGCGGACGCGTGCTTGCCGGCGATCCAGATGTCCCCGTTGGTCGGCAGCTCTTCACGCATCATGAGACGGATGAGCGTCGACTTCCCCGAGCCGGAGGGGCCGACGAGGAAGACGAATTCGCCTTTGTTGATGTCCATGTCGATGTCTTTGAGCGCGACGACGCCGCCGTCGTAGACCTTCGTGACATTCTCGAGTCGGATCATGAAATCCCTATCGCGTTCGTGTGTCCTACCCCACCCGCCAACGCGTTGGCAGGTTACCCACGGGACCCGTTTAGACGGGGGATTGTGGGCGCGCCGGGTGGAGAGGCGGCTACTGGTCGGCGGTCTCCCTGCGCCATTGCAGGTAGCTGTCGATCAGCGGATCCAGGTCGCCGTCGAGGACGCCCTGGATGTTCCCGATCTCATGGCCGGTCCGGAGGTCCTTCACCATCTGGTACGGCTGCAGCACGTACGAACGGATCTGGTGGCCCCACGCGGCCTCGGTTTGGTCACCCCGGATCTCGTCCACACGCTGCTGCTGCTCCTGTCTGGCCCGCTCGGCGAGGCGGGCGGCGAGCAGCTGCATGGCTCGTGCCCGGTTCTGTGTCTGGGATCGCTCGGCCTGGCAGCTGACGACGACGCCGGTCGGCAGATGTGTGAGGCGGACGGCCGAGTCCGTCTTGTTGATGTGCTGGCCCCCCGCCCCCGACGCCCGGTACGTGTCGACGCGGAGGTCTTCGAGGTCGATCTCGACCTCTTCGACGTCGACTTCCGGGATCACGTCGACGCCGGCGAACGCGGTGTGCCGGCGAGCGTTCGAATCGAACGGGCTGATGCGCACCAACCGGTGGACGCCCCGCTCCCCTTCGAAGATGCCGTACGCGTGATCCCCCCGGATGGTGACCGTGGCCGACTTGATCCCCGCTTCCTCACCGACCTGGTAGTCATCGACTTCGAACGACAGGTCCGTGCGCTCGAGATACCGCAGGTACATGCGGAAGAGCATCTCCGCCCAGTCCTGGGCATCGACGCCGCCGGCGCCGGCGTGAACCGACACGATCGCCGCCGAGTCGTCGTACGGGCCGAAGAAGAGGGTCTCGCGCTCGAGGCGGCCGAGGATGGCTTGCGTCTCGCGGAGCTCGGTCGCTGCGTCGTCGAGGCTCGACGGATCGTTCTCCTCGACGGCGAGTTCGATCAGCACTTCAGCGTCGTCGAGCGCCTCTTCCAATGCCGCGATCTCCTCGAGGGTGCGCTCGTGTCTCGCGAGTGTGCGCGTGACGCGCAGCGCCCGCTCTTGATCGTTCCAGAGATCCGGTGCCGACGCCTGCTCTCTCAGCTCGCCGAGCTCGCGTTCCTTGCCGGCGACGTCAAAGGAACCTCCTGGCGTCGTCGAGCCGGGAGCGGAGTTCCTTGAGCAGTGAACGGAGGTCGTTCGGTTCCATGATCGGAGAGGGTACCCCTCAGCCGATCATTGGACCTGTTCCGGCCCCGTGTCACCGCCGTGGAGGGCTTTGAACCACCGGGCGCCGGAGGTGCGTGCTCCCTGGAGGGGAACCCCGGCATCGGTGATGATCGTCCCGGTCTTCGCGTCGACGAGATGCGTTCCCCGGTACTGCGGGGCGGCCGGGGCGTCTTCGGCCTTCGAGGCCTTGATCCTGGAGGCGCGCTCGAGCTCGAGGGTCACGAGTTGCCGCTCGATCGCTTCGATCTGTTCGTCGGTGATGTCGTGGATTCCGTATGCCGAGCGAACCATCCGGGCCATGTCCGCCCGGTAGTCGTGTCCGAACGAGCCGAAGTGCCCCGGCACGGTCACCATGGCGTTCATGGCGTCGATGGCCACCTGGAGGAACGTGATCATCGGAATGAAGTCCATGTCCTCCGGCACGCCGCGGCCGCGTTCGCCTTCGAGCCATTCCGGCTTCCGGATCATCAGTTCCGGCGAGATGGCGGCGATGGGGTCGTTGTCGTGGCTGAGGATCGTTGCCCTGAGCTCGTCCCGGTCGGCCGGGCTCAGAGACTCGATCTCGTCGGGGTTGTCGAACACCCCGACGGATCGCTCGGGAACGAGGTGCGACGCACCGGATGCCATGCCGTTGCGCGACCACTTCGCGAGGCCGGGAAGCCCCACCCAGAACGCCTTGTCGATCCCGTAGTGGTCGAATCCGTCGATCCCCTGATACATCAGCACGTCGGAACTCGCCCATGCTCCGAGGCTCTCCCCGAAGACGAACACCTTCGGCCGCTGCTCCGGCGGACGCTCGGCGAGACGCTGGCGGACGCTCCACAGCAGCGCCCGGAACTGGTGACGGCCGAGGGCGACCTTCTGCAGCGAGAGGAACGAGGGGAACCGACCGTACTGGATCACGCACGTCGCGATGTCGCCCTTCGTCAGGAACTCGGCGCTCTCGATCATCGTCTGATCCACCCAGCCGGTTCCGGTCGGTGAGATCAGCAACAGGTTCTCCCGATCGAACGCTCCGGTTCGCTCGAGCTCGGCCATCGCCATCTCGGTCCTACCCATCGAGTACATGGGCTCCGAGTTGTATCCGATGAACACGCGGATCGGAGTCTTCTTCGCCGGCTCGCCGAGCACGTCCTCGATCATCTCCGGTGACACCACATCGGTCACGTACCGGCGTCCCTGCAATCCGAGGTGCTCGAACGGCGAGGTGCTCTCGGCACTGCCGGACACGAGGGGTGAGACCGGCGGCATCGCGTACGCCGGTTCGACCTTCTCGTTCGAACGGCCGATGTACCCGACGCCGGCGTTGTAGAGCGCGGTGAAACCTCCGGCCCAGATCGCCGCGTTCGCGAGACCTCCCAGGGCCCGTTTCGACGGGCCGGGACCGAGGTACCGGACGAGCGAGGAGCGGGACGCGACGTAGCCTCGGCTGAGGCCGAGCCCGCCGACGTACGCGCCGTACCCGACGCCGAGGGCCGTCGGAAGCTGGTTCTTCTGCTCCACCGGCCATCGTTTGATGACCTGCTTTCGCTCTTTGAGGTTCTTCGCCGCCAGAGCAATGAGCCCGGCGGAGATGGCCACGGATGAGACGACCGGCCGCAGCGGCCCTTGCCGATGGGTGGATGCGAGCGTATCCCCGGCGTCGTAAGCGGCACCCGATGCGGAAGCGGCCACCGCGGCCCAGCCGGCGCTGCGGATCCCCGACTTCCACAGCGGCTCTCCCGGACGTCTCGGGATCATCGTCAGCCCCGTCCCGATCGCCGCGATCGCTCCCCGGATGGCGAGCCTCGCCGGCAGGGAAGCGTTCGACGGCGTGACCGCTCGAGCACCACGCTCGACCGTGACGACGGTGGCCCGGGCCGTCAATCCGCCCAGAGCCATCATGATCCCTTGCTGGATCGACGTTCGCGGCATCAGCGACGGCTCGAACGAGGACGCCATGGCGACGCCCTCGAGGGGACCGGCCGGCGACGACAGCAGCGGGTTCGCAACGTCGGCGACTTTGACGACGGTGTCCTTGATCTCCATTGGCTGCAGTCTCCCTTCGGTCATGCCAGCGGCTCGGCCCCGACCGCACCGTGACATCGCTTGTACTTCTTCCCCGATCCGCACGGACAGAGGGCGTTCCTACCGATCTTCTCGGTGGTCCTGATCTTCTGCTTCGGCTTGAGCTGCTGCACGGACTTGGCCGACGACACCGTGACCTGCGGTTTCGGCGCCTCCTGCTGCTGGACCACGTCGACGTGGAACATGTACCGGGTCGCGTCGTACTTGACGGCGTCGACGAGTTCCTCGAAGAACGTGTACCCCTCACGCTGGTACTCGACGAGCGGGTCGCGTTGCCCCATGGCCCGCAGACCGATCCCCGAACGCAGATAGTCCATCTCGGCGAGGTGCTCCCGCCACTTGTTATCGATCACGGAGAGGACGACGGTCCGTTCGAGCTGGCGCATCACGTCCGGGCCGAACTGCTCGGCACGCTGCTCGTACACGGCGTCGGCGTCTTCGAGGTACGCGTCGATGATCTCGTCCGCGGTGAGCAGATCGGGATCGGGGAACGACGCCCGTCCGATCGTCGGCTCGAAGATCACCTTCATGCGCGTCTCGAACTCGTCCCAGTCCCACTCGGCCGGATCGACACCCTCGGTCATTTCCCGGACCTGCGCTTCGATGACTTCGGTTCGCCACTCGGCGAGCAACTCGTCGGTCGCCTCCCCCTTGAGGATCTGGTTGCGCCACTTGTAGATGATCTCGCGCTGGGTGTTCATCACCTCGTCGTACTTGAGCACGTTCTTGCGGATCTCGAAGTTCTGCGCCTCGACCTGGTTCTGGGCTCGCTCGATCGCTTTGGTGACCATCCTGTGCTCGATCGGCACATCCGGTGGGACCCGGAGGCGCTCCATGATCGATGCGATCTTCTCGTTCGCGAACCGCCTCATGAGGTCGTCCTCGAGCGACAGGTAGAAGCGGGACTCTCCGGGATCTCCCTGGCGGCCGGATCGGCCGCGCAACTGGTTGTCGATGCGGCGGGAGTCGTGCCGCTCCGTGCCGAGCACGTACAACCCGCCCTCTTCCAACACCCGTTCGCGTGCCTGCTCGGTCTCTCTGTCGAACCGTTCGAGGGCGCGGGCGAACTCCTCCTCGTAGGCGGGATCGTCCGGGGAGATCTCTTTCCGGATCATCTCGGACTTCGCCAGGTCTTCCGGGTTGCCACCGAGCTTGATGTCGACACCACGGCCCGCCATGTTCGTGGCGACGGTGACGGCGCCGACCTTGCCCGCCTGGGCGATGATCTGCGCTTCCCGCTCGTGTTGCTTCGCGTTCAAAACCTCATGCTTGACCCCGCGCTTCTTCAGCGTGTTGGAGAGCCGCTCGGACTTCTCGATCGACACCGTGCCGACGAGGATCGGCTGGCCGCGACGGCTCCGCTCCTCGATGTCGTCGGCGACCGCGGCGAACTTGTGGTCCTCGTCGAGGTAGACGACATCGGCGGCGTCGATGCGGGCGATCGGGCGGTTGGTCGGGATCTCGACGACGGCGAGGCCGTAGATCTCGGCGAACTCGCCGGCCTCGGTCAGCGCCGTGCCCGTCATTCCGGAGAGCTTGTCGTACATGCGGAAGTAGTTCTGGAGGGTGATCGTGGCGAGGGTCTGGT
>JAOZRW010000096.1 GCA_029939995.1 Acidimicrobiia bacterium
ACATCCACTACGGCCGAGCCGAAGCCATCCAGACTCAACGAGCAGCCGTCCTCGACGCCGCCTACCAGACACACCCCGAACGGTTCGTCCGCAAACCACCGACACCACCACCGCTCCCACAGACCGCGTGGATCAACAAACCCGAGGAGGACACCCCGCCCCAATGAAACCATGAACCAACCGTCTCAAGAAGGTTGACAGCTTCCGGAGCCTCGCATGCGATGGCGAACCGGCCGCTTCGACGGACCCTGCCCGGTGAGCCGCAGTTCGACGGCGACATGCCGGGCTGCGGTTCGGGTGATTGGAGTCGATGAGGCGCGAGGGAGCCGGGAGGGCGTCCCGCGGACAGCCGCGGGAGCGCTCGCGATTGCGGACTTCCACGATGGAACGCTCCCCTGCCGAGGCGGAGGAACCGTCCCGTCGTCGCGAAATGCGACTGTTGTCGTATCGTGTTGAGGGGTGATGCCGTGACCGCCGCCCGTACGGTGCTGTCCGTCGCCAATTCCACCGCTACCGGCGTTGTCGCAGACGCCGTTGCCGTTGACGGGACCCCCCGGTGATTGGTCTAGCCGCTATGTGAACCGTCCGGGGTTTCCGGGGGTTGTCGCGCCCATCGGGTTTGGTGGATTCAGTTCACGTGACGCAGCTGTGCGTTGCGTCGATTGCGGTGGATGGTTTCGTATTCGATCGGGGAGTGCATCCCGATGACCGGGTGGCGTCGTTGCCGGTTCTAGAAGATCTCGAGGAACTCGAAGATCACATCGGTGAGTTCGCCGTAGGTCATCCGTCAACCAAGCCAAGGGTCCCCGGCACACGGGGCCATAGCGTAGGATTGTGGTGATGGGACTGATCTATCACTGGTGCCGGGAGGTCGACTGGCAGGCATCTGGCATGGACTACGAGCCGCCCGGGCTCGGCGTAGATGGCTTCATCCACTGTTCCTATCGACACCAGGTCGAGAGCACCGCCACCGCCGTTGACGGGGGACGAGACGCTCTCGTCCTTCTTTGCATCGACGAAGATGATCTGCCGATCGTGTCGGAGGACTGTTACGAGCTCGGCGAGCCGTATCCGCACATCTACGGGTCGATACCCGTCGGGTCGGTGGTGGCCGTTGTGCCATTCCCTCCTTCTGCGGACGGGTCGTTCAGTTTCCCGCCGACCGCCCCGGTCTGATCGCGCTCCCGACGCATGGGCCTCGACCTAGGCGAGTTGTGGGCTGGATCTGTGGGACAGTCTGGGCGTGAGTTGGTGGTTGCCGGACAAGCGACCGATGGGGACGTTGATGCGTTCGCCGAGTTCTTCAGGGCTGCGTGGCAGCACTCTGGACCTGATGCTCCGGGTTTCGCCGGGGCAACCGACGAGAGCATTGCCGAGTTGACGACACGGGACGGGGCGTGAGCCTGCGACCTTGGGGTCACGGGCGAACCCCGGCCGTTGACCTGGGGGATGCCCGACAACCTCTCGGTCGTCGCTCGTTCGCCTCTCAACGATTCTCACCGTTCCCCGTCCGATTCCATCCTGTCGCTCGACGGCCGCGTGAGGACGTCTCACTCCCCGGCCTCGAACGTGAGACAATCGGAACGAGCGAAGAGGTGCGAACGGATGCCGGGATCTCGAACCCAATCGGTCGCCGGTCGGGTCGTCCCCTGGTTGCTCCTCGGGGTACTGGGCATCGCAAGCGTCGGTCCTCTGGTGACACCGATGGCTCCGGACGGTTCATCACCGGATGCGATCTCGGTGGCACGCGCCGTCGACCACATCGACAGAATCGCTTCGCACCCTCATCCGATGGGGACCGCTGCGAACGCCGAGGTGCGGGCGTATATCGTCACCCAGCTCATAGCCATGGGCCTCGACCCGGAGCTTCAAACGGCTACGGTGCCCGACTACTTCGGAACGCCCGGAACCACCGTCGAAGTCGTGAACGTCATGGCACGTATCCGCGGAACGGTCGGGTCGAAGGCCGTGGTGCTGATGGGGCACTACGACTCGGTGCCGACGACGCCGGGTGCGAACGACGATGCAGCAGCGGTCGCCGTCATACTCGAGGTCGGACGCGTCTTGGTGAATGGCCCCAGCCTCGCAAACGACGTCATCCTGCTGTTCACCGACGGTGAGGAGCCGGCGCCTCGCTTCGGGTCGGCGGCGTTCGTCGCGCAGCACCGGTGGGCGGACGATGTCGGGTTCGTCATCAACCTCGAGGCGGCCGGAGGATCGGGTCCCTCGATGGTGATCGAGATCGCCGGACCGAGCGGGTGGAGTGTCGGGGGACTCGCGGAGGGATCACCCGATCCGGTTGCGTTTTCCTTCCTCACCGAGACGGCGTCGGCCATCGGCGGGATCGGCACCGATTTCGACTCGTTCGTCGCTGCCGGAATCCCGGGCGTTCACTTCGCGTATCTGCGAGGTTCGCCGATCTATCACACACCCAACGACTCCCCGACCAGCGTCAATGCCGGCAGTGTCGGACATCACGGATCCAATGCCCTCGGCATCGTCCAATTCTTCGGCAACGCCGATCTGGTCGAACCGCCACGAACCGGCGACGACATCTTCTTCAGCGTCCTTCACTCACATGTGGTCCGGTATCCGACCGGATGGTCGTTCCCGCTCGCGATGGCTGCTCTTGTCGTGTTCGGCGTCGCCGCCGCACTCGCTTCGCGCAGGGGGACGCTGCGAGCGATGGGAATGGTCGGAGCCGCGACGGCGGTGCTTGGTGGAATCGTCGTGTCGATGCTCGTCGTGTCCGGGATCTGGTGGCTCGTCACCGGGATTCGCACATCGCCGGGTGTGGGCGAGAGCTACGTCTATCTGGCCGCGGTGGCGCTGGTGATCGTCGCCATCTGGATGATCGTGCGCCGACTCGCACGCAAGCGATGGTCCATCGACGATGTCCTCGCAGGTACCGCGATCATCTGGCTCATGCTCGCGCTCGCGACGAGCGCGACCCTCGACGGCGTGAGCTACCTCTTTCTCTGGCCGGCCCTCGGCGCGTCGGCTCTCCTCTTGGTTCGCGCTCCCGTTCCCGGAGTCACATCATGAAATGCAAGATACAGAATTTTAGACTTAGGATTTCTTGTTTTCGCATATTCAAT
>JAOZRW010000097.1 GCA_029939995.1 Acidimicrobiia bacterium
ACGGGCTGCTCGGCCCCAATGGAGCGGGGAAGACCACCACGATCTCGATGATCGCAGGCCTCCTCGACCGGGACGGCGGCACAGCGGCGGTCGATGGAAGAGAGATCACGACCGGGAGCACGGCGGCCAAAGCCGCCATCGGCCTCGTCCCGCAGGATCTCGCGATCTATCCAGATCTCACGGCCAGAGAGAACCTCCGTTTCTTCGGCAAGCTCTACGCTCTCGGGAGCGATCTCGACCGCAGGGTCGATGAGGTCCTCGAGATCATCGAACTCACCGACCGGGCCGACGACCGGACCAAGGAGTACTCCGGTGGCATGAAGCGCCGCCTCAACATCGGGATCGGGTTGCTCCACCGCCCGAAGCTGTTGATCCTCGACGAGCCGACGGTCGGGGTCGATCCTCAGAGCCGCAACGCCATCCTCGAGAACGTCGAGCGCCTGGGTACTGAGGGGATGGCGGTCCTCTACACGACGCACTACATGGAGGAGGCCGAGCGCCTCTGCGACCGGATCGGGATCATCGACGATGGAACGATCGTCGCCGAGGGAACCCGGCGTGATCTCGTGGCGCTCGTCGGCGAACACGGACGGCTCCATCTGGAGACCTCCGGCGACGCGTCCGCCGTCGTAGCGGCTGTGTCAGAGATCCCCGGTGTCGAATCGTGCACGTCGGTCGGGGCGACGCTTGAAGCCGTGGCGATGGACGCTTCCCGGGTGCTGCCCGACGCCGTGCTCGTCGTCACGAACGCGGGACTCGACGTGCACTCCGCTGAGGTATCGGAGCCGGACCTCGAGTCGGTGTTCCTGCATCTCACGGGAAAGGCGCTGCGCGAGTGATTCGGGCTGCGCTCCTGATCATGGGGAAGGACCTCAAGGAGCGTCTGCGTGATCGCTCGGCGATCATCCTCGCGGTCGTCGTCCCGCTCGGGCTCGCGTTCGTCATGAACCTGACGTTGGGTCCGGTCACGGAACAGTCGTTCAGCACCGACGTGGCGATCCACGACGCCGACGGGGGACCGCTGGCCGAGAGCTTCGCCGCGATGCTCGCGTCCATCGAGGACGAAGGGGCCATCACCGTCGTTCGAGCCGAGACCGCCGACGAGGCTCGCGCCCTCGTGGAGGCGCACGACGTCTCGAGCGCGTACGTGCTTCCGGCGGGTCTGTCGGAGGCGGCATCCGGCGGCACCGACGCTGCGATCCTGGTCGTCTCGGACCCCGATCAGCCCATCGGAGCGTCGGTCGGTGTGGCGCTCGCACAGGCGTTCGCCTCGGAAGTGAACGCCGTCCGCCTGTCGGTCGTCACCGCCGCCGCGCTCGGCGCGGAGGACCCTCGCAGCCTCGTCGAGAAAGCTCGCAGCGGCACCGCGCCGATCCGCCTCGCCGACGAGCGGATCGAAGGGCGCGGCTTCGACTTCGCGACCCTCTACGCGACCGGCATCGCCGTCTTCTTCCTCTTCTTCACGGTGCAGTTCGGCGTCCTGAGCATCGTCGGCGAGCGAGAGGACGGAACCATGCCGCGCCTGCTGGCGGCTCCGATTCCCAAGGCCGCGATCCTCATCGGGAAGCTGCTCGTCTCGTTCGTCGTCGGTGTGGCGAGCACGGTCGTGCTGTGGCTCGCCACGACCCTGCTCATGGATGCCGAGTGGGGCGGATCGTTCGGCGTGATGCTGCTGATCGTCGCCGGGGTGACGGCGGCGATGGGCCTGACGGCCGCGGTTGCAACGGTCGCCAAGTCGGCGGAGCAGGCGGGATCCATCACAGCGTTCATCGTCGTCGTGTTCGGCGTCCTGGGAGGTACGTTCTTCCCCGTCTCTCGCGTCTCGGGCGCCTTCAGCGCCGTCAGCCGCATCACCCCCCACTTCTGGCTGATGGAGGGCTTCCGGCGCTCGTCCGCGGGAGAGGGGATCATCGGGATCCTTCCGTCGCTCGGCGCGATCCTCCTATTCGCGGCCGTGCTCGGCGGGATCGGACTCGTCCGGGCCCGAGACCTGGTGCGATTCCAATGAAGCTCGTCACCATCGCCCTCAACAGCCTTCGTCGTCTCTTCCGCGATCGGTCGAACCTCTTCTTCGTATTCGTCCTCCCGATCGTCCTGATCCTCGTGCTCGGCCTCGTCTTCGGCTCGGGATTCACCCCGCGGCTCGCGGTCGTAGCGCCGGCGGGGGACGACATGGCGGAGACCCTCGTCTCCGGCCTCGCGTCGAGCAACGCCTACGAGGTGCTCGAGATGGAGGACGTCGACGCGGCACGAACGGTGTTGAGACGCAACGACGTCGATGTCGTGATCGTGATCCCCGACGGCTACGGGGAGGCGCTCGAGAGCGGAGAGGCGGTCGAGATCGGCTACTTCGCGAGCCCGAGCAGCGGCGGCATCGCGATCCGCTCCGTCGTCGAGGCTCGGATAGCCGAACAGGCGGCGATGGTTCGGGCGGCTCGCTTCGCCGCCGACGAGACCGGCGTCGATCCGGGCACGGCGCTCGAGACGGCCGCGGCGATCCGGGCGACGACTCCGACGGTCGGTGTCGTGGTCGAGAGCGGTTCGGGCGGTGGAGTCGGCGCCGGGCAGTTCGACCTGGGGGCGGCCCAGCAGCTCCTGCTGTTCATGTTCCTCACGGCGTTGACGTCCTCGACCGCGCTGATTCAGGCCCGTCGCCTCGGCGTCTCACGGCGGATGCTTTCCACCCCGACACCGGCGGGCACGATCGTGGGTGGCGAGACGCTGGGGCGGTTCCTCGTGGTGATGCTGCAGGGCGTGTTCATCGTGGTCGCGGCCGGTGTTCTCTTCGGTGTCGAGTGGGGGGATCCGCTTGCAGCCGTGGTCATCGTCGCGGCGTTCGCTCTCACCGGAACCGGAGCCGGGATGCTCCTCGGCTCGCTCTTCTCGAGCGAGCAGCAAGCCGGGGGGATGGCCGTTTTCGGAGCGCTGATGCTCGCGGCGATCGGCGGGTCGATGGTGCCGCTCGAGATCTTCCCCGACGCGATGCTCAAGGTCGCGCATCTCACGCCGCACGCCTGGGGCAACGACGCGTTCTCGACGCTGATCCGACACGGAGGGGACGTACGGGACATCACGACGGAACTGGCGGTCCTC
>JAOZRW010000098.1:0-1882 GCA_029939995.1 Acidimicrobiia bacterium
TCGTTGATCCCGGGCTCATCAGCATCCTGGACGCCGTTCTTGTTCTTGTCCAAGAACACGGTGTCTCCACCCTCTGCGGTTCCCTCGACGATGAGCGGAAGAACCGTTGCATCATCCTCTGCGGTGACCACGTCCCCCAGCGGTCCGGCACCGGACGCCACAGCGACGTTCGTGAACGACCACGCCGGTCCGGTTGGAGTGAGGCTGGAGTCGCACGTATAGGTCGTCGATCCGGCAAGTGCCAGGTCGCCGATCGTCTTGTCACAAGCTGCAACCAGAGCGTCGGTCACCTCAACGTCGTGCAACGGCACGTTTCCGGTATTCGTCACCGTGATCGTCCACGTCACTTCGGATGTGATGTCCGCCGCGGCGTTCACCGGAATGCCGTCCGGCTCAACGTCCTTGACGATGTCGATCGACGGGTTCTGGGGGAGTGGTTGCTTGTGGTCGTCGGTGTCGCAGACTTCCTCATCATTCGGGTCGGTGCCGCATCCTTCGGCGATGTTGTCGAACGTGCCGGCGTCGATGTCGGCCTGGGTGACCGTGTAGGTGCCGGTGAACGTTGAATCGTCGAACGCGTCGACGGGCAACGTGCCGATCGGGCCGCCGCTGATCGTGACCCCGCTGACAAGGTCGTCGATGGTCACGTCGTAGAGCGTGACGTTGCCGTCGTTGGCGACGATGAACGTGTAGCTGATGGTTTCACCCGCCTGGGCGTATCCGTCACCGTTCTCATCCTCAAACGAACCCGACTTCGCCAACAGAATCGACGGATCCTGCGGGAGCGGGACGGTCGCGTCACCGGTGTCGGTCACCGAGCCTTCGCTCGGGTCGGTCCCGGTGACGGTCGCCAGGTTGTAGAACGTCCCTGCGTCGATGTCGGCCTGGGTGACCGTGTAGGTGCCGGTGAACGTCGTCGAATCGACATCACCAGGTGCCATCGAAGCGATCGGCCCGCCGCTGATGGTCACCCCACCGACCGTGTCGGCGAGCGTCACATCCGTCAACGTCACATTCCCGGTATTCGTCACCGTGAACGTGTAGGTGATGGTTTCACCCGCCTGGGCGAATCCGTCACCCGACTCGTCGTTGAAGACACCCGACTTGACCACGTCGATCGACGGATCCTGGGGGAGTGGTTGCTTGTGGTCGTCGGTGTCGCAGACTTCCTCATCATTCGGGTCGGTGCCGCATCCTTCGGCGATGTTGTCGAACGTGCCGGCGTCGATGTCGGCCTGGGTGACCGTGTAGGTGCCGGTGAACGTTGAATCGTCGAACGCGTCGACGGGCAACGTGCCGATCGGGCCGCCGCTGATCGTGACCCCGCTGACAAGGTCGTCGATGGTCACGTCGTAGAGCGTGACGTTGCCGTCGTTGGCGACGATGAACGTGTAGCTGATGGTTTCACCCGCCTGGGCGTATCCGTCACCGTTCTCATCCTCAAACGAACCCGACTTCGCCAACAGAATCGACGGATCCGATGCGAATGTTTGGGTGTCGTCATCGGTGTCGGTCACGTTCGGGCCGTTCGGTGGGGTGCCGGTCGCGGTCGCCGTGTTCGTGAACGTCCCGGCGTTGATATCGGCCTGGGTGACCGTGTACTCACCGGTGTACGCCGAATCGTTCCACGCTCCCGGTGCCAACGACGGAATCGCTGTCCCGGTGATGGTGACGCCACCGACCGTGTCAGCAACGGCCACATTGGTCAGCGTCACGTTCCCGGTATTCGTCACCTTGAACGTGTAGGTGATCTTGTCACCAGCACTGTCAACACCGTCGCCGTTCGTGTCATGCAACGTCCCAGTCTTAACCAAGTCGATTCCCGGGTCCGATGCGAATGTTTGGGTGTCGTCATCGGTGTCGGTCACGTTCGGGCCGTTCG
>JAOZRW010000098.1:1982-3089 GCA_029939995.1 Acidimicrobiia bacterium
CACCGTCGCCGTTCGTGTCATGCAACGTCCCAGTCTTAACCAAGTCGATTCCCGGAAGTTGTTTCGTGTTGGTAAACGTGCAGATAACGGTCTCGCCGTATTCGGCTCTGAACGTTGCGGTCGCCGTGCTCACTTCCCCGGTGGAGTTGTCGTCATCGCATGTGATGTCAGTGAGGTCCCAACCGATCGGGACGATCTCCTCCGTGGTGTACTCGCCCGGTTCGACCACTTTGACGATCTGTTGGCCGTCGGAGATGGAATCCGAGAGGGCTCCCTGGAATTGGAACATCGCTGGATCGCCATCGGGCACTGTCTGCTTCTCGACAATGATCGTCGTGAGCAGAGGGATGATGTCTTTGCCGCTGAAGTTGACGGTCTTTTCACCACCGCCTGCTACCCGAGCTTGGAATGTACCGTTGACGAAAGACGCGCTTGCTCCATCAGGGACGGAGCCTCCATCCTTGAGCGTGCCCCCAGGTTCGGCGAGGTGGCCTCCGTAGACCAGATAGGCCGTTCCTGCTCCTGCAGTCGTGAATTCGACTCGATACGACAGGTAGTTCGGGGCGCATTTTCCTGCACCGATTCCCAAGTAATCAGCCTTGTCTACGGTGAGTCCCTGCCCTCGGAAGGCGTCCCCGGATCCGCCGGTCAGTGGCCCGGTCGGAGGCGGTGTGGGGTCATCCCAGTTGGCCCAACTTGTGTCCCAGGATTCTGCGTTCAAGAATGCATACGCACCATTGCTCGATACGTTGTAGTCGAGGCAGACATCGAGCCACAGCTGGGTGGGATCGCTTGCTGTCGTTGCGAATGTGACTCGGAAAGATGCGGTCTCGCCCTCTGTGTATCCCTTGGGGTGTCCCAAGACCCACTTTGCGGGACCTGACGGAGGCGCCGGATCCCAAACCGCGTGTTCTCTGAGTATTGTGGAAGTCACTTCCACATACCCAGGGGAGGGGTCGGCTGCCTCAGCCCCGTTGGATCCGGGAATGATCGCGAGCACCGCGAACAACATCAGTGTCGACAGTGTGATGATCAGGATTCGTCGGACATGCCCGTTGATTGAACGGCTCATCGTTGCAGGAAACACCTGCCACCTCCACCTCTCGT
>JAOZRW010000099.1:0-1241 GCA_029939995.1 Acidimicrobiia bacterium
AACGAGATCTGCCGGGAGATCAACTCATGAACATCGACATCAAGCAATACACGAGGGCAGATTTCCAGTCGGATCAGGAAGTCCGCTGGTGCCCGGGGTGCGGCGACTACACGATCCTCGCCTCGGTGCAGACGTTCCTCGCCGAACTCGGCATCGAACGCGAGAAGCACGTGTTCATCTCCGGGATCGGCTGCTCGAGCCGCTTCCCGTACTACATGAACACCTACGGGATGCACAGCATCCACGGGCGGGCGGCCGCGATCGCCTCCGGCGTCGCTGCGGCGAACCCGGATCTCACCGTGTGGGTCATCACCGGCGACGGTGACGCGTTGTCGATCGGCGGCAACCATCTCATCCATGCGCTCCGTCGCAACATCAATCTGAAGATCCTGCTGTTCAACAACCAGATCTACGGGTTGACGAAGGGCCAGTACTCGCCGACCTCGGAGCAGGGGAAGCGCACCAAGACGTCGCCGATGGGGTCGATCGACTACCCGTTCAACCCGGTGAGCCTTGCCCTCGGCGCCGAAGCGACGTTCGTCGCACGCACGCTCGACATGGACAGGAAGCACACGGCCGAGATCCTCGCGGCGGCCGCGGAGCATCGCGGCACGGCGTTCATCGAGTTCTACCAGAACTGCAACGTCTTCAACGACAAGGCGTTCATCGAGCTGACGAGCCGGGATACCCGCGACGACAACCGGGTGTACCTCGATCACGGTAAGCCGATCCTGTTCGGCGCCGACAACGAGTTCGGGATCCGGATCGGACCGACGGGCGCCGAGATCGTCGAGGTGTCGAAGGTCGGCATCGATTCGATCCAGGTCCACAACGCAAAGGACCCGGAGCCGGGTGTCGCCTTCGCTCTGAGCCGTCTCTCACACGGTCCGCACGGTCCGACCCCGCTCGGGATCTTCCGTGACGTCGAACGTCCGGTCTACGAGGACCTGATGGTCGGCCAGATCGAAGAGGCGCAGGCTCAGAAAGGCACGGGCGACCTCGCCGACCTGCTGCGCTCGACGGGAACCTGGACCACGAACTAGCGCCCCCTTCGGCGTCTGGCGTTGATGTGAACGAAATATCGTCTCTGCCGACGCAAGACGCCTGGATGGGGGCGGGGTATGGACGCTGACCGCTTGACCGCGGTCGTCGCGGAGGGGCTCGCGGCGGCCGCCGATCCGGGCAAGGCCGGGCCGATGGCGGCGTACATGAAGACGGACATGCCGTTCTACGGCGTCCAG
>JAOZRW010000099.1:1341-3081 GCA_029939995.1 Acidimicrobiia bacterium
GATCAGGGCCTGGATCGACGACCCGGACCTGTGGCTCAGGAGAACGGCGATCATCTCGCAACTCGGCCACAAGACCGAGACCGACACCGATCTACTGTTTGAAGCGTGTGAACGACGCATGCACGAACGGGAGTTCTTCATCCGCAAAGCGATCGGCTGGGCGCTGCGCGACTACGCGAGAACCGACCCCGATGCCGTCGTCGCGTTCGTCACCGAACACAGGGACGGCCTCTCAGGGTTGTCGTACCGGGAAGCCACGAAACACCTCGACCTCTGATACGGTCAACACATGAACGCGAGCGACATCCAGTCCCACTGGGACGCCCGGTACGAGGCGAAAGGCGCCCTGTGGGGCGTCGAGCCGAACCAGTTCCTCGTCGAGATCGTCCGGAACCTGGAGCCCGGCACCGCCCTGGACCTCGGATGCGGCCAGGGGCGCAACTCGTTCTGGCTCGCAAGCCGCGGGTTCACCGTCACCGGCATCGACCTGTCGCCGGTCGCCATCGAACAGGCACGCGCGGTCGCCGCCGAGCACGACCTCGACGTCACGTTCGAATCCGCAGACCTCACGACCTGGGACCCGGCGGGGTGTGTATGGGATCTCGTGATCCTCACCTACCTGCATCTCTCACCGGAGCGTCGACCGATCGTCCACGGGGCGGCGAAACGAGCCGTCGCCCCCGGCGGGAGACTCGTCGTGATCGCCCACCACCTCGACAACCTCGGCAACGGCACCGGCGGGCCGCCGATCCCCGAGTTGCTGTTCACCGAGGAGCAACTCGCCGGCGACTTCGCCGACCTCGAGGTGCTGCGCAACGAGCGGGTCGTAAGGGCGACCGATCGGGGCGACGCGATCGACATCGTCTTCGTCGGCAAGAAGCCCTGATTCAGATGCGGGTGGCCCGGCTCGGCGGCCAGTAGCGGGCCACGACCCTCCAGCCGACGTCGTCGAGCGGGATCGGGCCCAGGACCCGGCTGTCCACCGACGATCCGCACCGGTTGTCGCCGACCACCCAGACGGTCCCCTCGGGGACGGCGTCGTCGGACTCGCCGCACGTCCGCCCGTCCGACCACGGATCGGCGAGGATCTCGCCGTCGACGTGGATCTCACCGTCGGATGTGGTGACCTGCTCTCCCGGCAACCCGAGGACGCGCTTGATGATGTAGCGATCCGGGTAGGAGGGGTGGGT
This sequence comes from Acidimicrobiia bacterium, assembly GCA_029939995.1. GTDB lineage: Bacteria > Actinomycetota > Acidimicrobiia > Spongiisociales > UBA5794 > JAHEEL01. Next base: position 2,532 of record JAOZRW010000099.1, read on the forward strand.
GAATACGACGACGTCGCCTCTCGCCGGTGTCGCACGGAGGCGTTGCGCGATGAGCCAATCGTCCGGCTCGAAGGCGGGGAGCATCGACTCGTCGACGACCGCGAATCGACGCGACATGCCGCCGATCGCTGCTGCGCCGATCATCGCCACACCGGCGGTGGCGGCCACGAGACCCCTCTTGCGGATACGCCCTCCTCTGCCCGATGCGAGTGTACGCGAAGGAACCCAAGAGATGGCGTCAACTGCTGGGGTAGGGTGAGACGGTCAGCGATCCCATGGAGGAAACCATGAATCTCGTCGAGAAGATCCTCGCTCCGCGCTACGAAGCGCACGCCCACTGCGACCTGTTCTGCGGAACCTACGACCCGGCCCAGGCGGCGATCGAAGCCGACTCGTGCCTCAAGATCGTCCAGAAGTACCACGACTCCGACGACGAGGTGTTCCGCACGAGGGCCATCTTCATCAAGGAAGAGCGGGCCGAGCTCGTAAAGCAGCACCTCTGGATCCTGTGGACCGACTTCTTCGAGCCGAAGCACGTCGAGCAGTTCCC
>JAOZRW010000023.1 GCA_029939995.1 Acidimicrobiia bacterium
AGCTTGTCGTACATGCGGAAGTAGTTCTGGAGGGTGATCGTGGCGAGGGTCTGGTTCTCCTCTTTGATCTTGACTCCCTCTTTCGCCTCGATCGCCTGGTGCAGGCCCTCCGAGTACCGGCGTCCTTCGAGGACGCGGCCGGTGAACTCGTCGACGATCATGATCTCCCCGTTGCGGATGAGGTAGTCGACGTCGAGGTGATACAACCCTTTCGCCTTCAACGCGACGTCGAGGTGATGGATGAAGTCGACGTTCGCGTGGTCGTACATGTTCTCGACGCCGAGGATCGCCTCGACCTTCGAGACGCCGGATTCGGTCACGATGACCTGACGCTTCTTCTCGTCGACCTCGTAGTCCTCGTCCCGTCTGAGGCGATCGGCGATCCGGGCGAATTCCCGGTACCACTTCCCCGTCTCTCCGACACGCCCCGAGATGATGAGAGGCGTCCGTGCCTCGTCGATCAGGATCGAGTCGACCTCGTCGACGATCGCGAAGTGATGCCCCCGCTGGACCATGTCGGCGACGCGCATCGTCATGTTGTCTCGCAGGTAGTCGAACCCGAATTCGTTGTTCGTGCCGTAGGTGATCGCCGCCGCATACGCCGGCTTCCGCTCATGGGGAAGCATCTCGGATTGGATCAGTCCAACGTCGAGACCGAGGAAGCGATGGATCTGCCCCATCCACTCCGAGTCACGCTTGGCCAGGTAGTCGTTGACCGTGACGAGGTGGACCCCGTCCCCCGAGAGGGCGTTCAGATAGGAGGGCATCGTGGAGACGAGCGTCTTGCCCTCGCCGGTGCGCATCTCGGCGATCATCCCGCGTTGGAGCGCTCCGGCCCCGATGATCTGCACGTCGAAGTGGCGTTGGCCGAGCGTGCGTTTCGCCGCCTCGCGCACGACAGCGAACGCCTCTTCTTCGAGATCTTCGAGCGATTCGCCGGCGTCGTACCGGTTGCGGAACTCGACCGTCTTGGCGGCCAGGTCGGCATCGCTCAGCCGTTCGATCTCCGGCTCCCACGTGTTGACGCGTTGCGCGAGCGCCGTGAGCTCTTTGAGATTCTTGCCCTCGCCGATGCGGAGCGCCTTTGAGAATATGGACATAGAACCCGATGATACGGGGACAAGGCCGGTTGTTCGACACGTCGTCCACGACTCGAAGCGACGAGCGGACGGACCGCCGCTCTCGCTCGCTACTGGGCCAGGCTGATCAGGTCCTCGCGAACTGCGTACAGGACGGCCTCATTGCGTGAGTGAAGGCCGAGCTTGTCCAGGATGTTCCTGATGTGGTTCTTGACGGTGTTCTCCGAGATGTAGAGGAGCTCCCCGATCTGGCGGCTCGTCTGTCCCTGGGCGACGAGTTGGAGCACCTCGAGCTCCCGGCCGGTGAGCACAGGTTTCCTCGAGAGCAGCAGCTCCTGGTGACGCAGCAGTTGCCGCGTCACGTCGAGGAGCTTGCCCGCCATGTTGGGCGACACGGCGGCACCGCCCTTCTCGACCGAATCGAGAGCTCCGACGAGGTCGTCGAACGGGGCGTCCTTCGTCACGTAGCCCCGCGCCCCCGCCTTGATGCCGACGAGCAGATCCTCTTCGGATTCGCTCGCGGTGAGGAGCACCACCTGGGCACCCGGGGCGACGGCGGTCAGCTTCTCGACGACGTCGAGACCGGAGACTCCCGGCATCAGGATGTCGAGCAGGACGAGATCGGGTTGGCATTCCTCGGCGACGGTGACCGCTTCTTCAGCGCTACCGGCTTCTCCCACGATGTGGAACCCTGCGTCCCCGAGCGCTGATGCCAGGCCCGCACGGAACAACGGTACGTCGTCGACAACAAGCAGTCTCTTCATCTCGGTCGGCCACCCCGGCTCGGTTCTATTCCGGTTCGATCAGACCGAGGTCGCCGTCGTGGCGGTTGTAGAGCACCGATTGCTTGCCCGTATCCGCATCGAGGAACACGAAGAAATCGTGACCGATCATCTCCATCTGCAGAGCAGCTTCCTCGACCGACATGGGCCGCAACTCGAAGGTCTTCGTCCTCACGACCACGGCATCCCGGTCACGATGATCATCGACCGGTTGGACGAGCGGGTTGAGGTCTTTGTGGCTTGCCTTGCGCGATCGCTGGATGAGTCGCTCTTTGAGCTTGCGGAGTTGCCGTTCGTATTTGTCGGACGCGGTGTCGAGGGCCGCTCGTGCATCGAACGCGTTCGATTCGACGCGCACGATCTGGCTCCCGGCCTTTGCGGTGATCTCGACCCGGTAGCGGGCATCGGCCTGTCGCGGATTGCCGTTCTCGGAGAACTCGACGTCGACGTCGGTGACATCGTCGAAGATCCTCCCGGCATGCTCGATCTTCTCCAAAGCGAGTTCGCGGATGTCATCTGCGACCTCGGTGCTTCGTCCGTGGATCCGAACGTTCACTCGTGCTCCTCTCCGTCTCGTTCGTGGCCTCTTCCGGGGTCCCGTACCCGCGACAGATCGACGCCGTCGATCATGCGGGCGCGGAGGGTGTTCCGATCGTTCGGACCGCTGGACGGGTGAACCGTCACTGCACCTCCAGAGGGGCCATCTCCTCGTTTCACTCTACTCGCGATGGTCCCCGTCAGCGCAAGAGTCGGAAGACCCCGAAGCGCGACCGAGGCGGCCAGTACGGTCGCACCCGTCGTGAGGACGTCGTCGACGAGCACGGCTCCCCCGGGAACGGCCTCGGAGGTGGGTTCGAACGACACGGGGGCACGTTCGCTCCTGGATCGCCCGGCGTGGCGACGCCACCACCATCGCGAGCGCAACGCCGGGATCACGGGCAGCCCGGTGCGGGCCGCGACGCCGGAAGCGAGGACGAGGGCCGGGTCCACGCCGTGCCGAAGCACGCGGAGCCTCGCCCGAGGAACCGGGACCAGCGCCGTCGCGGACGATGGAAGACGGTCGGTCATCGCTTCGATGAGGGGACCGGCCGCGGCGACGACCCCCCGGTACTTCAACGCGTGCACGAGGAGCCTGGCCGGCCCTTCGTGGACGTAGCCCGCCACACCGATCAGCCCCAGGCCGACCGTGATCTCGGGAGCCGGTCGCAGCTCCAGGCGACATCGCTCGCACAGGGGTCCGGTGGACGGCATGGTGCACGCGAGACAGAGCATGACGCGAACGTATCTCGACGGTGGGACAGAATCCGCGATGGTCGACCGGCGGACGGAACAGTCCTTCCGCCGGTCCGGCTCCTACGTCCCTTCTTCCCACGAATCGAGGTAGCGGACCTGTTCCGGTGTCAGCGTCTCGAGGCCTGCGCCCATCGCGGCGAGCTTCAGCTTCGCAACCTCTTCGTCGAGTTCGTGAGGGAGCACGTAGACGTCCGGCTCCAGGCTCTCCGCGTTCTCGACGAGCCACTCGGCGGCGAGGGCTTGATCGGCGAACGACATGTCCATGACGTCGGCCGGATGTCCCTCCGCCGCCCCGAGGTTCACGAGACGACCCTGGGCAACGACGATGATCCTGCGCCCGTCGGCCAGTTCGTACTCTTCGAGGTTGTCGCGAATGTCACGCCGTCCGACGGCCATCTCATCGAGACCCGCCAGATCGAGTTCGACGTCGAAGTGCCCGGCGTTGGCGAGGATCACGCTGTCTTTCATCACCGCGAAGTGCTCGGGTCGGAAGATGTGGATGTCGCCGGTTACGGTCAGGAACACGTCGCCGATCGGTGCGGCCTCAGCCGCCGTCATCACACGGTATCCCTCCATGGCTGCGGACAGGGCACGGATCGGGTCGACTTCGATCACGACGACGTTCGAGCCGAGACCGGACGCGCGCCGGGCGATCCCCCACCCGCAATCGCCGAACCCGGCGACGACGACCGTGCGCCCCGCGAACAGGATGTTCGAAGCGCGCAGGATCCCATCGAGCGAGGACTGCCCCGTTCCGTGCCGGTTGTCGAACAGGTGCTTCGTCGCCGAGTCGTTCACGGCGACGACGGGGTACCGCAGCACACCGTTCTTCGCCATGGAGCGGAGCCGTAGGACGCCGGTGGTGGTCTCTTCGAGGCCGCCCAGGATCGGCTGGGTGGTCCGTTCGCGGTGCAGCACCGTCGTGGTGTCGGCACCGTCGTCGAACACGAGATCGGGCCCGGTGTCGAGGATCGCGTTGATGTGGCGATAGAAGGTCTCCGAGTCCTCGCCGCGGATGGCGAACACGGGGATGCCGTCGTCGACCAACGCCGCGGTCACGTCGTCTTGCGTCGAGAGCGGGTTCGAGGCACTGAGGGCCACGGATGCGCCACCGGCCCGCAGGGTCTTCATCAACACGGCGGTTTCGGTTGTGACGTGCATGCACGCCGCGACCTTGACGCCTTCGAGCGGGCGCTCGGCCTCGAACCGCTCACGGATGGCGGCCAGGACGGGCATCCTGCGATCGGCCCACGCGATACGGCGCCGGCCCTCCGAAGCGAGCGATGGGTCGGCGATGTCGTAGTTCATGATGTTCCTTTCGCGAGCATTGTCTTGAACGATTCGAGCGTCTCGACGGGTGTCGGGTCGACGCCGGCGGCTTCAGCCATCGCCACGGACGCCACGTCGCCGACGACGGCGAGACTGAAGAATCGGGCGAGGGCGGCGTCTCCGCTCGACCGCACATCTCCGACACGTTTCACCGAGCCGGAGAGTACCGCAGCCGAGAGGTCGAGACGTCGCGCCACACGGGGGTGCTCGGCCTCATCGCGCAGGTAGATGACACCGAACGGGTCGCTCGAATCCGGTTGCCAGCCTTCGAGTTCGTTGTGGTTCATCTCCGGGACGATCCCGGCGAACGCCGGCCGCTTCGCGTTCTCGTTGATCTGCGTCTTCCATCGGTATGCCGCCGTCGAACCGACGCCGCGTCCGCCGTAGATGACGGCGGTGCGCGTCCCCAGGCCCTCGGCGAGTTCCCGTCCCAGGACCACGGCGGCACCGTCACCGTCGTCGAGAAGCCGGTCGAGCGTCTCGGCAGCTTCGGTGAGCGATGCGGTGGTGTTCGGGACCTGTCCGGCCGCCCCGAGCATCGCGACGACCGCGGCGGTCTGGTATCCGACCCCTGCCCGGGGCTGCATGCCGCCCGGCACGCCCAGGTACGGCATCTCCCGCTCGCGAGCGATCGCGGCGAGGCGGCCACCGGAGGCAACGGCGGCGATGTCGAGCCCGGCGGCGAGGGCCTGGTCGACGCCGGAGAGCACCTCTTCCGTGTTCCCCGAGTACGAGACCGCTATCACCATCGCTCCGCCGTCGACGGCCCACGTCGGGAGTCCGTAGCCGCGATGTACGACGATCGGTGTGCGCGCATCGGCGACGAGTGTCCCGACGCTCGCCGCCATCGCGGAGCCTCCCATTCCGAGCAGGACGATCGGCCCCTCCGGCTGCATCGGGGGCACGTCGCGCCCGATGCCCCATCGGAGCTGCTCCGGCAGGCTGAGAATGTGGTCGAGCATGGTCATCGGTCTGAAGGGGTGGCTTCTTCGATCAGCATGACGGGGATGCCGTCGCGAACCGGGTATCGGAGCCCGCACCCGGTGCAGACGAGCGACGGCGGCTCGACCTGCTCGACGAGCGTTCCGGTGCATGACGGGCATTGCATGATCTCGAGCAATGCCGGGTCGATCAGATGGTCGGTCACGTTCCCTCCTCGATGATCGACGCGACCGCAGCGACGAGTTCGTCGACTGCAGCGGCGTCGGTGGCTTCTGCGTTGAGTCTCAGCTTCGGTTCCGTGTTCGACGGCCTCAGATTGAACCATCGATCGCCGAGATCGACGGTCATCCCGTCGAGGTGATCGATCCGCGCATCCGGGAACGCCGCCGCAACGGCGTTCGCCGCCGCCGTCTGGTCCGCGACGTCGAAGTTGATCTCTCCCGATCCGGCGTACGGCTCGTACCGGATGCGGAGTTCGGAGAGCGGGCGACCTGCTTCTGAGAGAACCTGCATCAGCACGAGGAGTGCGAGGATCCCGGAGTCCGCCCGGTAGTTGGCACGGAAGTAGTAGTGGCCCGAGTGCTCGCCGCCGAAGACGGCGCCGGTCTCTTTCATCACCTGTTTGATGAACGAGTGTCCGACGCGGGTCCGGATCGGTGTCCCTCCCGAGGCCAGGACCGTTTCGGGGACGGCCTTCGAGCAGATGAGGTTGTGCACGATCGAGGCACCGGGCTCTCGGTGCAGGAACCAGTCGGCGATGATCGCCGTCGTTGTGCTGCCGGGGAGCGGCTTGCCGAGATCGTCGATGAAGAACGCCCGGTCGGCGTCGCCGTCGAACGCGACGCCGAGATCGGGATGCTCCGCTTCCATCAGGGCAAGCAGATCGGCGAGGTTCTCGGGACGGAGCGGGTCCGCGGGATGATTCGGGAACGTTCCGTCCGGCTCGAGGTAGAGGCCGATGAGCCGCGAGGGGAGCCGCTCGAAGACTGTGGGGATCGCGATGCCGGCCATCCCGTTCCCCCCGTCTGCGGCGACCGTCAGATCGGCGAAGGCGTCGACGTCGACGACGCTGAAGAGATGGTCGACGTATCCCCCGAGGACGTCGACGGTCTCGATCGCCCCGCGAGGTCCCGCTTCCCCACCTCCGGAGAGGGCGATCTCCTTGATCTCCCTGAGACCGGTGTCCTCGCCGACGGGGGCGGCGCCGGCGAGACAGAACTTCAACCCGTTGTAGTTCGCGGGGTTGTGCGATGCCGTGACGACGACGCCCGGGATGTTCCTGTCTCCGGCGACGTAGTAGAGCGCGTCCGTGGTGATCTCTCCGATCGCGAGCACGTCGGTGCCCGCCGCGGTGATGCCCTCCGTGAGGGCGCTCGCGATCGAGGGGGATGAAACCCGGCAGTCCCTGCCGACGGCGATCCGATCGACACCGGCGTACGAGGCGAAGCCGTACCCGATCCTGCGTGCGGCTTCCTCATCGATCTGGGTGGGGTAGAGCCCGCGAACGTCGTAGGCCTTGAAGATGGTGTCGAGATCCATGAGGGGATTGTACGGTGCGCGGGGAACACGTCGGGGCCCTGTCTCCGTTCCCTTCCTACACTCCCGCTCCATGGTCTCCGACACACCGCCGACGCTCTCGGTCGTCATCCCCGTTCACAACGAAGCCGACTACCTCCCCGGAGCCCTCGCCGACCTGTTCGACGAGCTCGCCGACGTTCCGGCCCCGGTCACCGTTCTGATCGTGGAGAACGGCTCGACCGACGGAACGGCGGAAGTGGTCGGGGCGTCGATCCCCCGCTACCCGGGACTCGGGCTCCTGACGCTTCCGACGCCGGACTACGGGGCCGCCATGCGTGAGGGCTTCCTCGCGACGGATGGGACGTGGGCGGTCAACTTCGACATCGACTACTTCTCCGGCGACTTCCTCCGTTCCGTGCTCGAGATCGGCACCGACGCCGACATCGTGCTCGCGTCGAAGCGGACGGAGGGCGCAGACGATCAACGCGGCGTGATGCGCCGATTCGCGACGTGGACGTTCAATCAGATCCTCCGGTTCGTGCTCTCATCCGGCGTGTCGGACACGCACGGGATGAAGGCGATCCGTCGTGAAGTCGTCGATGCCGTGGTCCCCCAGGTCATCTCGACGCAGGATCTGTTCGACACCGAGCTCGTGGTCCGGGCCGAACACGCCGGCTACCGGATCGCAGAGGTCCCCGCGGTCGTCGAGGAGAAACGTGAGACGAAGAGCAGCCTGGCCAAGCGGGTCCCGCGTACGCTCAAGGGCGTGTGGAAGATCCGAACGGACATGCGTCGCTGAGCGGCCGTCACACACCGGCGTCGGTGCGTTCCCGATCCTTGATCGCCTTGCCGAAGACGAGATCGCGGTACGACGCGAACTTCGGGATCAAGATCACGAGCGACGTGACGAGGTACACGCCGTTCGCTGCGAGCTTGGACAGGGGGCCGAAGAACGCCTCGGCGAACCACATCGTGCCCGCCGTTCCGGCCCAGGCGGCGAGGTTGACGAGGTAGAAGTGGAGCGTCTCCCTCCCCGAGACCTTCCCGTCCTTCAGTTCGAAGGTCCAGAACCGGTTGAGGAGATACGACATGAACGTCGTCAACGCGAACGCGACGCTCACGGCGAGAACCGACCACCAGCCCATCCAGAGGAACACGTTGAAGAGCGCGAAGGAGACGATCGTGTTCGCGACGCCGACGAAGCCGACCTTCACGAACTGCCCCAGGGCCTCCCGTGTGAGGAACGTCGAGAGGTATCGCTTCATGTCTCGACCGCCGGTGTCGTGAGTTTGCGGCGCCGGTAGGCGTAGGCCGCCAGTCCGGCGAGCGCCAGGATCGTGATCGTCATACCAAGATTCTCGGCACCGGTGTTCCCGAACTCAAGGACGACGTTCTCGCTCGTCGGCACGACGACCATGAGCGACGGTGCCGCGCGATACGGGCCGTCCGCCCCTTCGACCCGCCAGTTCGGGAAGTAGGAGACCTTCACGAGATGCGGTACGCCGACCGCGGTGGTGGCGAACGAGATCCGGTGATCTTCGGCGACGACGTCGGTGACCGCCCCGGCGGTCGCATACGGGACCTCGGGGTACAACCGCGCTCCGACCGTCTCTACTCGTCTCCACGTCTCGGGTCCGTCCTCGACCATCCACTTGTCGAGATTGTCCACGTCGTCGTACCACTCGAGCGAAGGATCGAGGAAGTCTCCACCGCCGTCCCACACGACGGGTTCGTACGCGGCGACGTCGATGAGATCCGAATCGGGGAGAGCGAACACGGTCCACGGCGGAGCCACACCCACGGTGACGAGACCGGCGAGTCGTGCCTCCTCCGCCCCCTTCTCCGTGAAGCTGACGTAGTAGTCGACGTTGTACACGGCGAGATGCTTGATGCCGCGATCCATGTTGAGACCGCGATAGTCCAGTCCGCGTACCGGATTGGAGGGTCGTTCGCTGACCTCCGAGGCGTTGAGGAAGTGGAACGGCGTCGTCAGCGACGATTCGAAGAACAACCCTTCCATCGACGGGTGTCCCTCGCTCCAGTAGGGGAACAGCATCAGCGCCATCGGGGTCCCGTACTTGTTCATGTCCGAGTTCGCTTCCCACATGATGCGTCCGGGGGGGAGCGTGTCGACGGTCTCCATGAGGGCCCGGTACTCGCCGTAATCGGCTTTGCCCTCGTACCCCTCGAAGTTCCACTTGACCCACCCGGGGACGTCGTGGATCGAGAGCACGGTGGCGACGACCACGATGGCGCCGGCGCCGAGCGTCGTGGCGATCAGGACCGTGCGGCGTAACGGCACCCGCCTCGAGATCTCCATCGCAGCGAGGCCGAGTGCGATCCCGGCGAAGAGATACATCCCGAAGTACCAGTACGGCAGCAGCCGGGCGTTGTAGAGGACCGTGACGCCCAGCTTCGGAAGCAGGAAGTACCCGATGAGGGGAAGGAGCGTCAGCCACACCAGAACCGACACGTCGTCGCGCCGGAGCATCGTCCAGATCAGTCCGACGACCCCGAGAACCAGCACGGGGATGAACTCGCCGGGGAACGGGGAACCGGGATTCGCGTCGCCGATGATGTTCGTGACCGGCGCCCATCCCATGTCGGTCGTCATCCCCTGGAGCACCCGTATCGCGAGCGGGAGCGCCCAGAACGCGCTGAGCGCGAACCCGACGAGCCATGAGGACACCACGGTGCGGGGCCCGTTCCTGCGGAACAGCAGAACGGCGGACACGACGACGACGATCATCGTCGTCACGATGTGCGTCATCGCGGTCAGTGCGAGGATGATCCCGGCCCACGGCGTGAACCGCCTGCCGAGGCGAGTGTCGCGAACGACGAGTCCCAGGTACACGAGCGAGAGCGCGAACGACCACGAGAACGAGTACTCCCCCGCCAGCGTCGACTTGATGTTGGCGCCGAAGATCGAGAAGCTCTCCATGAACACGAACATCGATCCGGTGAGCGCTCCGAGCGCCGCGACGGGACGGGACAAGGCGAGGAGCCGGAGGAACGCGTAGGAGGCCGCCGGGAGGGCCACCAGGCCCAGGATGGTCGTCAGTTTGAACGCGACGCCGTACGGGATGAAGAGATCGACGATCACGGTGAACAGCGCCGGAATCGGGAAGTAGAAGTACAACGCCGGGAAGCCCGCGTACCACGCATCCGACCATCCGAACAACCGGCCGGAGGGGAGGAGCTCCTCCCGGAGGATCTGCGGGAGCAGTACGTGGGCGCCCATGTCCCCGCCGGTCGGTGTGTTGGCGACCAGGATCTGGGGGAACCGGATGAGCGATCCGGATCCGATGACGCCCAGGACCCCGGACATCACCAGGATGATGAGCACCGTTGGAACCCCGATGAGGGTCAGGATGACCCAGGGCGGCACACCGCGAGGCTCCGCGGCCTCGTGCGGATCCTGCGGACGCTCATCAGCGGCGGGCACGGTCGGAGCGGTCACGTTCGAGAGGCTAGCGGTGCGTCGCGGAAAGGGAGGCTGGGCGTCTCCGAGGCATCGTCGTCATCCGGCAAGGACGCACAACGAAGGCGCGGTCGGGACTGCGTCGAGGCGGAGGACGCCGCCGGTGGCGTCGAGGGCCGGAGCGACACGGCGCCCATTTCTGCGACGGACCACTCGGAGGACCGGAGCGAATACCGGTCACGTTCGAGTCCCGCGGACTCTCCGGAACCCGGATCGCGTCTACGGCTCGCGGCGTGCGACCTCGACGAGTGCGTCGAGATCGAGATGTTCGCCGTCGCGGTCCCACCACTTCGACTCACACCTGTGGCACGAGCAGAAGATGACCTCCGAGCCGTCTGGAAGCGTGAGCTCGATCTGGATCACCGACTCCTGGCCGCAGGTGCTGCAACGGAGTCCCTGGTTCGATGTCTGCCTTCCCATGGCGGACATCGTAGCGTCACGTCTGCCCCAGCGCCTCAGGAACGTCTTCGAGCTTCCCGAGGTACCGGGACCGGCGCTTCCCGTCCTCGGTCCAGTACGCGTACCAGTACGGCCCGTGCGGGCACCGCGTGCAGTTCTCCTTGCCACACCGGACCATCTGCTTGCGCAGCTTCACCTCGGGCCCCGAACCGGGCAGTTCCACGCCGCGACCTTCGAGGCGCGCTTTGGCCAGGATGTAGAGCCGGCGCAGTTCGTGTTCGTCCATCTCCCTCACGGCTTCGAGGACGTCGCGGTCGATCGACATGGATCTCCTCCCCTACGCCGGGTCCTGTGCGAACAACGTCGGCTGCGATCGACGGTCGTGGAGGATCCATCCCTGCGGCGGCGTCACCCGGTCGGCGTGCTTCGTACAGAGGGGATACCGGGTTCCGGGATCCGCCGCGCCCCCGCGATCGACGAGCCAGGCCTCGCGCAGGTCGTAGGCGTAGGTGAGGCAGGAGGTCGAGATCGATGAGCAGCGTACGCAGTTCATGGCCGCGCGAAGTTAGGGGTCGCGTGCGCCGGGTCCAAGGATTTCACATGGCTCATCCGATGCCGACACCGCCGATGAACGCCACACCCTGAGGACCGGCGATGGTCACCGCGACGGAGATCGGCACCTCCGACTCGACGAGCATGGCCGAGTTCCCCGTCTCGGAGATGGGCGCGATCGGCACCTCCGCGAACGTGCCGGCCGGAACGATGATCTCCCTGACCTTCCTGGCCGATACCCCGATCGGCGTGATTGACACGGTGGCGTCATCGGCGGACGGGTTCAGGATCCAGATGGAGGTGTCCGCGGCCGGCACGACGCCGAGTCCGGGAACGAGCCAGCGTTGGAGCGCGTCGGCGTTGCCGGGCATGGCGGCCATGCCGTCGTAGGTCGTCGGTTCGTCCGCCTCTCCATCGGCCGTCGTATCCCCCGTCGTGTCGGATCCTTCATCCTGACCGACCGTCGTGTCGGTCGTATCGCCTTCGCCGACGACTCCCTCGTCCTCCGCAGGGACGGCTTCTGCCCGGGGGAACGTTCCTTCGGGCGCCGCTTGAACGACGGCGCCGATGGGTGCGTTCGAACGGACCCGCACGGCGAACGGCGGCTCGGCGAGGTCGGCCAGGTGGATCCGGAGGGGTTCGATGGGAGAGACGATCCGTCCGTCGGCGTCGAGGATCGGGCCGTCCTCCGTGAAGAGGTCGATCGCGATGGTCGCCCCGACGCTCCCCGTGTTGGAGATCACGAGCGTCGGGTCGAGTCCGGGGAGGCTCGTGACGGGGAAGTCCCACGTCGTCGATTGACCGATCCCGGGCCACGATGCCTCGTCCGTTCCGTTGTTCAGCACGAAGCTCGGGATGACGATGCCGCTCTCCGATTGGATCGTCAGGGTGATGACGTCGAGGAAGGGGATGACCCGCGAGAGATCCTCGGTGACCCAGGAGCGTCCCGGAACGTCGAAGCTCTCGAAACCGGCGAGCGGGGATCGGCCGAACTCGGTGATCGCCTCGATCCCGACCTTGGCCGACTCGGAGAACGGGTTGAAGAGCTGGAGTTCGAGGGTGAAGCCCTCGGCCGTGATGCCCCCGACGAGTTGCCACTCCTTCGGCACGGAGACCACGCAGCGATCTCCGGTGAGGATGTGCTCCGACCACGTCGCCGACGTGACCACGGCGGGACCGTCGTCGAACTCGACGATGCCGGGAGACACACCGCGGCGCGCGATCTCTCCGGTGTCGATGGCTCTCGCACCGGGGCCTCCGAGGCGCACCTCGCCGACGTCCGGTTCTTCAGCCGGATTCGGATTCGGGAGCGTGACCGTTGCGTTGACGTTCAGCATCGAAGCGACCGCGAACGTCGAGTCTCGCAGGGCACCGGCGGCGACCCATGAGCAGTACCACGCGCTCGGATCGCCGGTGGCGGCCCCTGCCTCGGGTGGGAGGGATCCGAAGTCGGGCGGCCGCTCGTCGACCGGGTCGGTCTGCGCGAGCGCGAGCGCTCCGACGACGGCCACGACGATGATGGCGAGGACTCGCCTCATCCGAATCTCCTTCCGGCCCAGGAAAGCGTTCCAAGGGCCACGAGCCACACGAAGGCGGCTATGGCCTCGGTGCGGCGTGACTCGATCGGGTCGAATCCGGCCCATCCGGCGGCGGCGGTGACGCCGCTCGCCCAGTCGATCTGGCGCCACTCCCCCGGACCCCAGCGGTCGTTCGCGTTCTCACGCACCTCGAGAACCTCGTCGAACTCTTTCGCTCCCTCGTACCCCGTCCCCGCACGGGTCCATTCCGTTCCCGCCGTGCTGAGCGCGCGGACCGCATGCTCCGCTTCGTTCTCGAACGTGCTGTGTCCGAGTCCGCCGCCGAGCGGCACGAGATCGAGCTGGCCGTCGAATGCGGCCACCCATGCCCGAGCGTACGAGTCCATCTCGTCCTCGGGGATGATGACGATCCACCGGACTCCGAACGATGCCAGCAGCTCGCCCGCCCGGGTGGTCTCACCGGCGATGATCGTCGACAGGGCATCGGCGAAGGCTTCGTCGCCGATCCGCTCCTCGGCGAGATACGTCTCCCACGACTCGGGCATCGGAGCGGACACCAACCGGTAGGCGGCACCGTCGATGATCCGGTCGTTGCCCGGCAGATCTCCGGGACCGCCGACCACGAGGATACGCGAAGCAGCCGGATCCCCCGGTCTCGCCGCCGAGAAGACGAACGCGTCGCGGAACTCGTCGCCGGGATAGCCCGCCCTGCCCCCGACGAGGGTCACTGCGGCCGTGGCAACGATGAACACGGAGGCGGCGACGGAGACTCCCGCCACGAGACGCCGCCACCCGCCGATCTCACCCGATCGCGTGATCGATTCGAATGAAGATCCGACGACGAGCGCGAGGCCGAGCGACATCGCCGCGAGTCCGACCGCCTCGACCTCCCTCCCGGATCCGAAACTCGCGGATCGAGCGGCGAACGCACCGATCACGGCGAGGATCGCACCCCAGCCTCCGACGAGGGCGAGACTCCGGGGGGCGGCGACCACCACCGTCAAGGCGGCGACGGCCGCGACCGTCCCGGTAACGACGGGAACGGTCCAGAAGGCATCTCCGTCGGTGACGAACTTGCCGAGATCTGCCGTGTCGATCCAGGGAACCAGCATCGGAACGGCGAAGACCGCCCCGATCAGGGAGACGACGAACGCTCGCCAGGCCCCGCCGTCCGTGAGGTTGAACAGCGCCCAGATGAGCAGAGCAGCCGCCGGGACGACCAGGGTCAGCGGCGCGAGTACACCGGCGATCCCCGTGAGGGTGGCCACGGCGGCGAGCCGCCCGACCCGGGCGAAGACGGATGATGGGAATGGAGCAACGGCGAAGCGGAGAACCCACGGGATGATGCCGATCGCGAACGTCACGCCGACGGCCGTCTCGCCGGCCACGGCTTGTGCCGCGGGGCCGGCCACGTAGACGACTCCCGCCAGGGTTCCCCCGACCGCTCCGATCCCCCACGTGCGAAGCAACCGGACCGTTCCCCAGACTCCGAGTCCCCATGAACCGGCCGTCAGCACGTACTCGGCGAGGCGCCTGTTGTCGAAGAGCACCGTCTGGATCGCCCCGGCGAAACCGATGATCGGCCGCAGGGGCTCGATCGATCCCAGGCCCGCCGGGTTCCACCCGCCTGCGTACGCGGAGATCGCAGCCGGACCCGACTCGCTGAACGGGAGGCTGAAGCCGACTGCAGGAAGACCGACCGCCCAGATCGACCGGGTCGCGATGAGGATGAAGAGGATGGACACGGCTCCCACGATGAACGCGGGGCGGCGCATCTCTTCGCCGATGGCGTCGACGGAGAGCCGATCCTCACCGGGAAGCCTCTCCCGGATGCGATCCGACAGCTCACCGATGACGGCCTTCAACGCGACCGATCCGCTCACCTGATATCGGAAGAGCTCGGAGTCCCCGACGACCCTTCCCTTCCTCGCCGCCCGGCGCTCGGCGAGCGTGTTCGGAAGCTTCACCAGGTTCCACAGCCAGGCGCGGATCCAGTGGAAGAAGCGCCACCGGCCCATGAAGAGCGAGAGGAACGACTGGACGAAACCGGAGAGGAACGCCATCGGCAGCGCCCAGAGGAGCGTCAGCGGTCCGTATACCTTGATCATGGAACGGATCCGTGCGGCGCGATCCGTCCAGCGATCGGACCCGCCGCCGGAATCGGGTGCGAGGACTTCGGAAGACGGTGCCACGACGACGCGGCCACCTCGGAGTCGCGCTCGTTGGCAGAAGTCGATCGAGGCGGCCAGCGGCGGCATCGAGACGTCCGGGCCGCCGAGCCCCCGCGCCAGGTCCTTGCGTACGAGGACGGATTGACCGCCGACCGCCGCCACGTCGCGAACGACGTCGTACTGGCCCTGATCACGCTCGTCCGCGTCGAATCCCGTGTACGGCGTCTCGAAGACGTCGGTGGCGAGACCGGACGAGAGGAGATGATCCGGGTTCGCGATGTCGAGCACCTTCGAGCCCACGACCGAGGCGTCGAGTCGCTCTGCCGACGCCACGAGCCAGCCGAGCGCATCCGGCCGCGGCTCGGCTCCCTCGGTCACGATCCACAGGAGGGTCGCATCATCCGCCTTGCTCACGGCGGCGCTCATCGACGGCATCCACTCGACGTCCTGGCCGGTCGCGGCGTGACGGGCCTCGGTGTCGCCGCCTACGACGCTGATCCGTGCTACTCCGTACACTTGACGGCGAATCGCCTCGACGGTGGCCGGAATGCCGGCGCCGTGCCGCGCGAAGACGACGGCCGAAACGGAAGTAGGGGTCGAACCCTCCGGAGATTGCATGAACGACGCCATTCAAGGACCGAACTCGTCATATTCCAACCCTTTCGCCGTCCTGCTCGCCGGTGGCGTCGGAGGAGCACGGGCAGCGCGTGCCCTTTCGACCGCGTTCCACGACGACGAGATGCTCGTGATCGGAAACGTCGGTGACGACGATCGGATCTACGGTGTTCACGTCTCCGCCGACCTCGACACGATCATGTACACACTTGCCGGGATCGAGGGTCCCCACGGGTGGGGCATCGCCGGCGACTCGTTCACGGTGATGGATCACCTCGCCGGTCTCGGCGTCCCGACCACGTTCCGGCTCGGAGATCGCGACCTTGCCACGTGTCTCGTCCGGACCCGCGAGATCGACTCCGGGGGAACGCTTTCGGGTGCGACCGAGACGATCCGCTCGGCTCTGCACGTGCCGACCCGGATCCTCCCCGCATCCGACGACGAGGTGAGAACGCGGATCAAGACCCGACGGGGTGAGTGGCTGGCGTTCCAGGAGTACTTCGTCGAACGCGGCCACGCCGACGACGTCTCGGAGATCGTCTACGCAGGCGCCGATCGGGCCGAGCCCGCACCCGGCGTCGCCGAAGCGATCGAAGCCGCAGGGATCGTCGTCATCGCCCCATCGAATCCGCCCCTCTCGATCCATCCGATCCTCGCAGTCCCCGGGATCCGCCGTGCGCTCGAAACGAAGGACCGCGTGGTCGCCATCAGCCCGCTCTTCGGAGGCAAGGCGTTGAAGGGCCCGGCCGATCGGGTCATGGCGTCGATGGGCCTCCCCCCGGGCAATGCGGGTGTGCTCGCCGCCTACGACGGCCTCATCACCGATCTCGTCGTCGACGTCACCGACGCATCCGACGTCGACACCCTGTCCGGCCCGGTACGGATCCATGCAACCGGCACGCTCCTCCGCTCCCCGGAGCAGGCCCGGCTCTTCGGAAGATGGTTCCGGGAAACGTTCCGATGACGCTCCAGATCATCCCCGTCGCCGGCATCCCGGAGGTCGAATCGGGGGACGACCTGGCGTCGATGATCCTCTCCGGATTCTCCTCTTCCAACGTGACGCTCGAAGATCACGACGTCGTCGTCGTGACGCACAAGGTCGTTTCGAAAGCCGAGGGCCGGATCGAACGGGTCGCCGATGACCGCGCCTACCGGGCCCTGGCCGAGAGGGAAGCGCGAGCGGTCCTCCGGCGTCGCGGGGATCTCGTCATCACCCAGACCCGCCACGGGTTCATCTGTGCGAACGCGGGGGTCGATCGTTCGAACGTCGAGGATGGCTGGGCCGTCCTCCTTCCGGTCGATCCTGATCGGAGCGCACACCGGATCCGCGTGCGTCTCGAACGTGCCTCCGGCGTCTCGCTCGCGGTCGTCGTGACCGACACGTTCGGCCGCCCGTGGCGTCGGGGACTGGTCGACGTGGCCATCGGGGTTTCGGGCCTTCCCGCGATCCTGGATCTGAAGGGGGAGACGGACGCCGGCGGCCGGGTCATGAACGTCACGGAGATCGCCGTCGTCGACGAGATCGCCGCCGCGGCGGATCTCGTGATGGGGAAATCCGACGGGATCCCCGTTGCCGTCGTCCGCGGACTCGATCTGGCCGGTGACGGTAGAGCCACGGACCTGGTCCGACCTCCCGATGAGGACATGTTCCGGTAGACGGGTCCCCGAATCGCCCGAGATCGAGGCGTACCCCCGGGAGACCAGCTACTGCCCGGGGTGCCGGACCGGTCGCCGACCGTGCGATGTCACGTCTCCTCACAGACGACCGGCCGAGGACGGTGAAGGCGTATCCCGCGACGCCCCCCTGCCCCCCACCGTTCCGGCGGGGGGACATGAGGGGTCGGGCCATTTCGGCTCTCTCCTCCGACCGGAGGGCAAGCGGGACATGAGGGATCGGACCTTCTTTGGCTTTCTCCCCCGACCGGAGGGCGGGGGAGATCCCCGGAGGGGAGAGGGGGGCGTCCCCTGCCGCCCGACGGGACGCTCGTACGGTCTACAGGTTCCGGCGGAACCAGTCGATCGTCTGCGCGAGACCGTCGTCGAGGTTGGTCCACGCCTCCCAGCCGAGCGCCTTCTGCGCCTCGGTCGGGTCGAGACACGATCTGCGCTGCTCACCGGCTCTCGGCGCCGCGTGGTTCGGCCGCACCGACGATCCGACGATTCTGGCCATCTTGTCGTACAGATCTACGACCGTGGTCTCCGTGCCGGTCCCGATGTTCAGGTATCGGCCGCCCCCCTGGAGCGCCGCCCGCCAGCATGCGTCGGTGACGTCCTCGACGAACACATAGTCCCGGGTCTGGAGGCCGTCGCCGTAGATGGTGGGCGTCCGCCCGGCGAGGAGGTCACCGGAGAAGATCGCAACGACACCCGCCTCGCCCGCCGGATCCTGGCCCGGTCCGTACACGTTGGCGAATCCGAGCGACACGTAGTCGAGGCCCGCGGACCGCTTGAAGTAGTCGAGATAGTCGTCGACGACCTTCTTCGAAACGCCGTACGGGGAGTCGGGGCGTCGCTCCACCGTCTCCGGGGTCGGGATGTGGTCGGTGTCACCGAACGTCGCTCCACCCGACGATGCGAAAACGACACGGTCGGCGCCCGCGTCGCGTGCCGCGAGCAGCACGTTGATCGTTCCCAGAACGTTCGTCGAAGCGTCGGCAATGGGATCGGCCACCGAGGCGCGGACGTCGATCTGCGCCGCGAGATGGAACACGACCTGGGGTGTGAAGCCGATGAACACGTCGCGCATCTCGAGGGCGCGAACGTCGATCTGATGGACGTGCACGCGCCCGCGGCGGCGCGCATCGGCCAGGCGCGACAGCATGCCGGTCGAAAGATCGTCGACCACGAGCACCTCGGTGCCTTCATCGACGAGTCGACTCACGAGGTTCGACCCGATGAACCCCGCTCCACCCGTAACGATCGCTTTGCTGATTCCCATCAATCCCTCCGGTTCGTCGGAAGCGTAGTGACATCGTGCAGTCGTACTTCGCCGCTCCGAACCGGGACGACTCCCGTCGCCGTCTCGACGAGCAGCGAGCCGTCGTCCGCGATCCCGACCGCCCGTCCCGCTCCCCCGGCGTATGCGACCGAACGACCGATGGTGTCACAGGCGGCGCGGTACTCATCGGCCCCCCACACGGCGGGGAACCGTCCCATCCGGTCGAGGAACCGATCAACCCAGGCCCGTGCGAGATCGCTCCCGGACACGACGACGTTCGTTGCCGCATCGAGCGCGATCGCCCCCTCCATCGGCGAGGCCCAGGCGAGATTGACACCGCACCCGACGACGACCGGGCCGTCGCCTGCCTCGACGATGATGCCGCCGAGCTTGCCGGGCCCGAGCATCAGATCGTTCGGCCACCGGAGCGTGGCCTCCACCCCGGCGAGATCTGCGATCGCGTCCCGAACCGCCAGTCCCGCGACGAGCGGGATGAGGCTCAGAGACTCGGGGGAACATGCAGGATGGAACGCGAACGACGAGTACATCGCCCGATCTGCCTGCACCCATTCGCGCCCGAGACGACCCCGTCCCGCGGTCTGTCCCCGGGCCGTGATCAGGATCGCACCGGAGGCCGGACACCGGTCGCGAGCTTCGTCCTGGGTGGATTTCGTCGATTCGAGTTCGACAACTGCGTATCGTGTAGCCAATCAACCGCCTCGCGAGTCGAAGATGAGCCTACCGGGAGCACTGTGAGCACCGACGAACGAATCAAGAAGCTGCGTGCCCTTCGCGAGGATGCGATGACACCGGCGAACCAGCGGGCCGTCGATCGCCAGCACGACCTCGGCAAACTCACCGCGAGGGAGCGTATCGACCTGCTCCTCGACAAGGGATCGTTTCAAGAACTCGACCTGTTCATGCGCCACCAGGCGAGCGGGTTCGGTGTGGAGGATCATCGACCGGCGGGTGACGCGGTCATCACCGGGTACGGCACCGTCGACGGTCGAACCGTGTTCCTCTTCGCCGAAGATTTCACGACCTACGGCGGCAGTCTCGGCGAGGCCGTCGCCGACAAGATCTGCAAAGTCATGGACCTCGCGATGGAGAACGGCGCCCCGCTCATCGGCATCAAGGACTCCGGAGGGGCGCGGATCCAGGAAGGCGTCGTCGCCCTCCACGGCTACGGCCGCATCTTCGAACGCAACGTCCGCGCTTCCGGGGTCATCCCTCAGGTCTCGGTGATCATGGGCCCGTGCGCCGGCGGCGCCGTCTACTCACCGGCCATGACCGACTTCGTGTATCAGGTCGAGGAGACGTCGCACCTCTTCATCACCGGCCCGGAGGTCATCAAGACCGTCACCGGAGAAGACGTCACCATGGAGGAGCTCGGAGGCGCCCACGCCCACGCCACGCGATCGGGTGTGACGCACTTCGTCGTCCCGGACGACCGGTCCGCCATGGAAGAGGTCAGATACCTCCTCTCGTTCCTTCCGCAGAACAACATGGAGGTCGCGCCGTTCTTCACACCGATCGACCGGCCCGATCGGATGGATGAGCAGTTGACCACGATCATCCCCGACTCCCCGAATCAGCCGTACGACATGGTCGACGTCGTGGCGTCGATCGTCGACGACGGGGAGTTCTACGAAGTGCATGAGAGCTTCGCCCCGAACCTGATCGTTGGATTCGCCCGGCTCGACGGCTACACGATCGGGGTGGTGGGGAACCAACCGGCTGCGCTCGCCGGAACGCTCGACATCGACGCATCCACGAAGGGCGCCCGGTTCGTTCGCTTCTGCGACGCGTTCAACATCCCGCTCGTGACCTTCGTCGACGTACCCGGGTTCCTGCCGGGCGTCGGCCAGGAGCACAACGGGATCATCCGGCACGGAGCGAAGCTCCTCTACGCCTTCTCAGAAGCAACGGTTCCGCGCGTGACCGTCATCACGCGCAAGGCGTACGGCGGTGCGTTCCTCGTGATGAACTCCCGTGCAGTCCGGGCCGACATCGTGTTCGCCTGGCCGACCGCCGAGATCGCCGTCATGGGAGCCCAGGGGGCCGTCAACATCATCCACCGGAAAGACCTGCGCGAGGCCGACGACGCTGAGTCCGAGCGCCGGAGATTGGTCGACGAGTACGAGGATCGGTTCAACAATCCGTACGTCGCCGCCGAGCGGGGTTACGTCGACGACGTCATCGAGGCCCGTGAGACGAGGCCCCGTTTGATCCGCGCCCTGTCGATGCTGCGCAACAAGAGGGAAGCGATGCCGCCGAGGAAGCACGGCAACATCCCGCTGTAGACGCACCAGCCGGAGAATCCGACGGCGACCGTCGTGGCCCTGTTCTGTGCCCGTTTCACGGCCGGCACGTCCAGTGAGCCCACGGCGCCGCACCCGCGTCGAGCGAGTACCCGACGAGCCAGGCCGCCGCAGCGACGTTCGCTTCGGGCTCGAACGGCGAGAACCCGGCGAAGCCCGCCTGATCGGACGCATGCACCCAGGTCCCCGGGATGAACTGGAAGAGGCCGGATGCACCGGATCGACGGTTGCGGACGTCGGGATCGCCGTTCGACTCGCAGTCGATGATCGACAGCGCCTCCTCGACCAGATCACCGGGGAAGTAGGTCTCGACCAGCGGGCGCCACCGCTCGACCGGTCCGGCGGTCGGCGTCGGTGACCGGTCGGCGAGCGCTTCCATGGCGCGCCGCTCCGCGTCGTTCACGTGCCCCGCCGCATCGGTCGCGCGCTCCGTCAGGTAGTCGACCTTCGCCGACGCCTGTGCCGAACGTGCGTCCGTCGATTCCATCGCCGCGAACACGGCGTCGAGAAGCTCGTCGTCGTCGTCGGGTGATGCGATCATCCCGGCTCGTTCGCCGGTCGCGGCGATCGCGAGGACGAGATCCGTGGCCGCATCGATGAACAGCCCCGCTTCGCGGTAGTCCATGTCCGTCACCCGCACGAGAGATTCGACGAGACCGCCTCGCCGGGCGAGTGTCGCGGCGGCAGCGGACTCCCTGGCGATCTCTGCCAGCGTCTCCGCCTCGGCGATCGCCTCAGGCGCCGTCTCCCCGCTCGCGGCGAACGCGTTCGAACCCGGCGCTACGGCGAGGCCGAACGCGACGAACATCACGATGAGAAGGCGGGGGTACCGCATGGGGAATCCCATGAGAGAAGCGAGGCTATGGGGCTCGCCCGGGTACCGGCGTCATTCGTAACGCGGGAACCGGGATCCGGGTCCGAACGCGGATGGGTCTGTTCCCCTTCCGACGTTCCTAGGATGCTGTCCGTGAAATCCGTTCTCATTGCGAATCGTGGAGAGATCGCCGTCCGGGTGATCCGCGCCGCCAGGGATCTCGGCTTGCGATCGATCGCGATCTACTCGGAGCTCGACCGGGACGCCCTACACGTCGAGATCGCCGACGAGGCGTGGAACGTCGGGCCGGCGCCGTCGGCCGACTCGTATCTGAACATCGACCGGATCCTGGAGATCGCACGCGAGGCGCAGGCGGACGCGATCCATCCCGGATACGGCTTCCTCGCGGAGAACGCCGGGTTCGCACGAGCCGTCGCCGAAGCCGGGTTCATCTGGGTCGGGCCGCCACCGGACGCCATCGCCATGATGGGCGACAAGATCGCGTCCCGTGTCGCCGCCGCGAAAGCAGGTGTGGCTGCGGTGCCGGGCACGATCGAGCCGCTGAACGACGTTTCGGAAGTTCGCGCCTTCACCGACGAACACGGGTTCCCCGTGGCGATCAAGGCGGCACACGGCGGCGGAGGCAAGGGGCTCAAGGTCGTCCGGCGGGCTGATGAGCTCGATGCCGCCTTCGACAGCGCGCGCCGCGAGGCGGAAGCCTGGTTCGTCAACCCCGAGGTCTATGTGGAACGGTATCTGGACATGCCGCGCCACATCGAGGCACAGGTCATCTTCGATACCCACGGTGCCGGAGTGTTCGTAGGAGAGCGGGACTGCTCGCTTCAGCGCCGCCATCAGAAGCTCGTCGAGGAAACGCCCGCCCCCGGTTTCACGGACGAGCAGCGGGCCACGCTCGAAGCGGCCGCCCTGGCCGTCGCCCGTGCCGCGGGGTACGTGAGCGCCGGGACCGTCGAGTTCCTCATGGACACGAACGGGGATCTCTTCTTCCTCGAGATGAACACGCGGATCCAGGTCGAGCACACGATCACCGAAGAGACCACAGGAATCGATCTCGTGGCGGAACAGTTGCGTATCGCCGCGGGCGAGCATCTCTCGTTCGACACGGTTCGCCGGACCGGTCACGCGATCGAGTTCCGGATCAACGCCGAGGACGTCTCCGCCGGATTCCTCCCGTCGCCCGGCACGCTCTCCACGTACCGTGAGCCCTCCGGCCCCGGCGTCCGCGTCGACAGCGGTGTGCGCGCCGGAGCGTCGATCTCCCAGTACTACGACAATCTCATCGCGAAGTTGATCGTGCGAGGGCGGGATCGGGACGAAGCGATCCGCCGGTCGATCCGTGCCCTCTCCGAGTTCACGATCGAGGGTGTCGAGACGACGATCCCCGCACATCTCCGGATCCTCGAAGGCCCGGATTTCCCTGCGGGAACGATCCATACCCGTCTCGTCGAAGACGCCATGGACTTCAGCGATCTCGGCACGAGGTCATCCCCCGCGCTCCCCGAGGACGAGGAGTTGAGTCAGCGGGAGATCACGGTCGAAGTCGGCGGCCGTCGCTTCGAGGTGAAGTACTGGTCCCAGGTCATCGCGTCCACGGGCTCCGGACAACGGCCTGCTCCCCGGCGCAAGGCTCCGAAGCTCGACCGGCAGCCGTCGGGAGCAGACGGCGGCATCGTCTCGGCTCCGATGCAGGGAACGATCGTCAAGGTCAACCACGGAGCGGGCAGCAGCGTCCGGGCGGGAGAGCCGGTCTGCGTGCTGGAGGCGATGAAGATGGAGAACGAGATCAAGGCGCCCATCGACGGTGAGATCGTCGACCTGCGCGTCCAACCGGGCGACACCGTCACGCCGGGCGCCGTTCTCATGATCATCAAGTAGACGACGGGCCGAAGACCGGATCAGGCAGGTCCCCGATACGTGCCGAACACTTCGCGAAGGGCAGCCGACACCTCACCGACGGTCGCCCCGGCCCGCAGCGCCTCCCGGATCGGATAGAGAAGATTGCCGTCCCCCGACGCGTCTCCCCGAACTGCGTCGAGAGCGGTCGCCACGGCTTCCGCATCGCGACCCGAGCGGAACCGGCGCAGCCGATCGACCTGTTCCCGTTCGATCGTCGGATCGACGCGGAGCACGTCGAGATCGCCGGTGTCCTCCGTCTGGAATCGGTTCACGCCGACGACGACCGCGTCGCCGGACTCTGCCGCACGCGCGTACTCGTAGGCGGCGTTCTCGATCTCACGCTGCTGGAAACCACTCTCGATCGCAGCGACCGCCCCGCCGAGGTCATCGATCCGCTCGATCAGCGCCAGCGCTTCGGCTTCGAGCCGATCCGTCGTGGACTCGACGTAGTAGGAGCCGGCGAGCGGATCGATGACGTCGGGGACGCCGGACTCGTATCCGAGTATCTGTTGGGTCCGCAGGGCGATCGTCACCGCCTCCTGCGTCGGAAGCCCGAGAGCCTCGTCGTACGAGTTGGTGTGGAGTGATTGCGTTCCCCCGAGAACCGCGGCCAGAGCCTGGAACGCCGTGCGAACGATGTTGTTGTGCGGCTGCTGCGCCGTCAGCGTGCTCCCGGCGGTCTGCGTGTGGAACCGCATGCGCCACGATGCGGGGAGGGTGGCTCCGACCCGGTCCCGCATGAGGCGAGCCCAGAGACGCCGTGCAGCCCGGAACTTCGCCGCTTCCTCGAACAGGTCGTTGTGGGCGTTCCAGAAGAACGACAGCCGCGGCGCGAACACGTCGACGTCGAGCCCGGCCGATCGTGCCGCTTCCACATAGGCGAGACCGTTCGCTATCGTGAATGCGATCTCCTGTGCGGCCGTGGAGCCGGCTTCCCTGATGTGATACCCGCTGATCGAGATCGTGTTCCAGTTCGGCATCTCCCGGGCGCAGTACGAGAAGACGTCGGTCACGAGCCGCATCGAGGGCTCCACCGGGTAGATGTAGGTGCCGCGAGCGATGTACTCCTTGAGGATGTCGTTCTGGATGGTGCCGCGGATCCGCTCCGATTCCACCCCCTGCTCGCCGGCAACGAGTTGGTACAGGAGCAGGAGGATGGGCGCCGTCGAGTTGATCGTCATCGACGTCGTGACGTCGCCGAGGGGTATCCGGTCGAACAGCCGCCGCATGTCGTCGATCGAGTCGATCGCGACACCGACCTTCCCGACCTCTCCTGCGGCCATCGCATCGTCCGAGTCGAGTCCCATCTGGGTGGGCAGGTCGAATGCCACCGAGAGACCCGTCTGCCCGGCCTCGAGCAGTGTGCGGAACCGCTCGTTCGTCGCCGCAGCATCCCCGAATCCGGCGTACTGGCGCATCGTCCATAGACGCTCGGTGTACATCGTCGGGTAGGGGCCGCGGGTGTACGGGAAGGACCCGGGCGTGCCGAGCGTCCGCTCGGGGTCCCAATCTCGCAGGTCGTGTGGTCCGTAGACGATCCGGTCGTTGTCGCTCATGCGCGCCGTGCTCCAAGGTCTATCGGGGGTCGGCTCCTATGCTTTTTGCAGGTCGATGGTACCTGCGGGAACTCGGCCGCTCGAGGAAACGTGAGATACCCGATGGATTCGAACATCCACCAAGCGCACCGGGACGACCGGCGCCGGCGACGGTTGCCTGCGCTGCTCCTGCTCGCGATCGTGATCGTCGTCGGCGCGGGATGGATCGGTCTGTTCGGATTCCTCGGTTCGAACGCCGCCCTCGGGACCGTCGAAGACCTCGAAGACCGATACTTCTGCGACGTCTCGGCCATCGACCTCTCCTTCCCCGACGTCTCCCGACTGTCGACCGTTACGACGGCCGACGGCGTCGAGCTCGGGAAGCTATCGGAGCGCAACAGTCAGCCGATACCGCTCGAGGAGATGCCCGATCTGGTGGTCGGAGCGCTCCTCTCGGCCGAGGACCGCAGCTTCTACGATCACAGCGGCGTCGATTTCAAAGCCATCGTGCGGGCGGCGATCGGCGGCGCCGAGACGGGCGCTTCGACGATCACCCAGCAGGTCGTGAAGCAGAACTTCCTCACGGCGGATCGGACGCTCGAACGCAAGATCTGCGAGGCACAGGTCGCCACGGAGCTCGAGCGACGCTACACCAAGGATCAGATCCTCGAGTTCTACGCGAACTCCGTCTTCTTCGGGTCGAACGCCTACGGCGTGCAGGCCGCCGCTCAGGAGTACTTCGGTGCAGATCTCGACGAGTTGACGCTCGCGCAAGCCGCGACGCTCGTGACGCCGATCCGGAACCCCACGTTGTACCACCCGCGCAACAACCCGCAGAACTCGATCGCCGTGAGGAACCGGACGATCGATCGGATGGTGGCGAACGGGTATGCAACTCCCGAAGAGGGGGCGGCGGCGAAGGCGTCGCCGCTCGGCGTCGTGCCGCACGTTCAGCGCGAGGAGCTCGATCCCCGGATCATGATCGCGGTTCGACAGGACCTCCTCGACTCGGACGAGTACGGGCTCGGCGACACGTACGCCGAGCGCAAGCACGCCCTGTTCGGATGCCCCGCTGCCGATGCGACGTGTTCCGGGGGCGGTGGCCTCCAGATCGAGACCACGGTCGACTACGACCTGCAGACCGAAGCGAATCGCATCCTCCGGTCGTGGTTCCGACCCGAGTACAACGGCCCGACCGGTGCGATCGCCACCATCGAGAACGCGACCGGTGCCGTCCGCGTCATCGCGTCCGGCGTCGACTTCGGCGACGACCTCGAATCAGGCCAGCGGCC
The DNA here is from genome assembly GCA_029939995.1 of Acidimicrobiia bacterium. GTDB lineage: Bacteria > Actinomycetota > Acidimicrobiia > Spongiisociales > UBA5794 > JAHEEL01. Next base: position 26,517 of record JAOZRW010000023.1, read on the forward strand.
GTACGACCTGGCCACCGGCGGTGCGCGGAACGCCGGTTCGGCGTTCAAACCGTTCACGCTCGTCGCCGCGCTCGAGAACGGGGATCTCGAGGGCCGGCCGGTGACGCTCGCCTCCCTGTGGGATCGATCGAGCCCCGCGGTCATCGACTGCGGGTTCCCGTGCACCGCGGACGGCAACATCTGGACGGTGAACAACGCCGGGGGCAATGCGGGGCATGACCTCCAGTCGCTCGAGGCCGCCACGTACAACTCGACGAACACGGTCTACGCCAGGTTGATCGACGCCATCGGACCGCAGGTCGTCGTCGACGTGGCCCGACGGCTCGGCATCACGTCGCCGTACCTGAAGCCGTATCCGGCGATCACGCTCGGCGCCGCTTCGGTCAGTCCGCTCGAGATGGCCGCCGCCTACTCGACGATCGCCAACTACGGCGAACGCGCGGAGCCTTACCTCATCGAGCGCATCACGAACGCCGAGGGTGAGGTCGTCTACGAGCATGAGACCAGGCGTGTTCCCGTGCTGTCCCGGACGATCGGTTCGGTGGTCGTGACCACGCTCGAGAAGGTCGTGGCGCAGGGCACGGGACGCCGAGCCGACATCGGGCGACCGCAGGCGGGGAAGACCGGGACCGCAACCGACAACACCGACGTCTGGTTCGCCGGGTTCGTACCGCAGTTGACGACCGCCGTCTGGGTCGGTTACGCCGACCGCCCGATCCCGTTGGAGCGTTTCACGATATGGAACGATGCGGAAGGCAAGGAGCAGTTCGTCAAACGCGCCTTCGGCGGCACCGTGGCCGCACCGGTTTGGAAAGAGTTCATGGAGTACGCGACCCGCGACCTCCCCGCGATCGACTTCCCACCCGAGCCGCCCGGCGCCGACATCTACCGTGTCGTCCCGAGAGCCGTCGTACCGGACTTCACCGGCATGACCGGCGAGGAGATGGCCGACGCCGTCTACGGTGTGGGTCTCCGCTTGAACCGGATCTCCGTGAATTCCTCCTTGCCGGAAGGGCGGATCGTTCGCATCACCCCGAGGCCCGGCACGGCGCTCAGACAGGGGTCGTCGGTGACCGTTCTCGTGTCGAGCGGCATCCCGGAGGCAGCCCCGGCCCCCGACCTCATCGGGATCCCGGTCGCGGAGGTCACGACGGAGCTCGAGAAGTTCCGTGACGAGACCGGGATCCATCTCAGCTGGGACGTCGAGTACCGGACCGTGAGCGAATCCAGCCTCTGGGGCATCGTCATCGCGACCGACCCCGCCCGGGGAACGCCGGTTCAGGACCGCGACACCATCAAGGTCGTCGTGGGGAGGCAACCGGGCTAGCCCCCTCCCGCCCGGTAGCCTCGACGAACATGGATGAGGCACCGCTGAAGCGACTCTGGCGCTACGGGAGACCGTATCGAGGCCGTATCGCGACGGCCACCGTGTGGTCGTTCCTCAACAAGGCGATGGACATCGCCCCGCCGTTCCTCATCGGCATGGCGATCGACGTCGTCGTTCGACGCGAAGGGTCTTTCCTCGCTTCGTTCGGTATCGCGGATCCGCGATCTCAGCTCGTCGTCCTCGCTGCACTGACTTTCGCCGTGTGGGCCCTCGAATCGCTCTTCGAGTACCTGCTCGGAGTCTCATGGCGCAATCTCGCGCAGACGCTGCAGCACGACCTGCGCGTCGACACCTACGCACACGTCCAGCAACTCGAACTCGGCTTCTTCGAGAACCGACGGTCGGGAGACCTCATGGCCGTTCTCAACGACGACGTGAACCAGTTGGAGCGATTCCTCGACATCGGCGCCAACGAGGTGATCCAGATGTTCACCACGGTCGTCTTGATCGGGTGGGCGTTCTTCGCGATCGCTCCATCGGTTGCGTGGCTTGCCTTCCTGCCCGTCCCGGTGATCATCTGGGGATCGTTCCGGTTCCAGCGACGGATCGAACCCCGGTATGCGGCGGTACGCGACCAGGCGGCCGTGATCAACTCTCAACTCGCCAACAACCTCGGCGGCATCACGACCATCAAGTCCTTCACCGCAGAGGAACGCGAGATCGAACGGATCCGCGTGGAGAGCGATCGCTACCGCCGGGCGAACGCCGAGGCGATCCGGCTCTCGTCCGCGTTCTCCCCCCTCATCCGGGTCGCCATCCTCATCGGCTTCACCGCCACGCTCGTCTGGGGCGGCTTCCTCGTCCTCGACGGCGCTCTCGAAGTCGGCCTGTACTCGGTCATGGTGTTCCTCACACAACGGCTGCTCTGGCCGCTCACGCGGCTCGGCCAGACGTTCGACCTGTACCAGCGGGCGATGGCCTCGACGAAGCGGATCTTCGCGGTCCTCGACACCGAGCCGACGCTCCACGACGGCCCGGACGATCCCGGGCCCATCACCGGAGATCTGTCGCTGTCGTCGGTCACGTTCGCGTACGACCGTGGGCATCCCGTGCTCCGGGACGTCTCGATCGACATCCCCGCCGGTCGGACCACGGCGTTCGTCGGCCCGACGGGATCGGGCAAAACGACGCTCATCAAGCTCCTGCTCCGGTTCTACGATCCCGATGAGGGCTCGATCACGCTCGATGGCACGGATCTTCGAACGCTCACGCGCTCCGGTATCCGGACGGCGATGGCCCTCGTCTCGCAGGACGTCTTCCTGTTCCACGGGACGGTCGCCGAGAACATCGCATACGGGAAGCCGGATGCCACGGATGAGGAGATCGCAGCTGCAGCGCGGATCGCCGAGGCGCACGACTTCGTCACATCGCTCCCGCACGGGTACGCGACCATCGTCGGGGAGCGCGGGCAGAAGCTCTCCGGCGGCCAGCGCCAGCGGCTCTCAATCGCACGGGCGCTCGTGGCCGACTCGCCGATCCTCCTTCTCGATGAGGCCACGTCCGCCGTCGACAACGAGACGGAAGCCGCCATCCAGCGTTCGTTGGCCAGAGTCTCCCGCGACCGGACCGTGGTGGTGATCGCCCACCGCCTCTCGACGATCCGCCACGCGGATCGGATCTACGTGATCGCCGACGGAAGGGTCGTGGAATCCGGGTCGCACGACGAGCTGGTCGATCACCCCGGCATCTACCGGTCGCTCTGGGACGTCCAAACCGGAGAAGCCGTGGAGGGCTGAGGCAAAGGTTTCGCGACCCAACTCATGCCTCTTGACGTTAGATGGGTCCACTTGATATCTATGGGGCATGTCGTTCCCAGTCACGGCGGCGTCCGGATCCGTTCCCAGAGACAGTGCTCGTCCTCCCACCGCTTCCGGGAATCCCGCGCCACCTCCGGGCGCCGCCGTTTCGTCCCCTTCCCAGCAGGCTCCCTACCTGTCCCACCGCCGGCGTGTCGAGCCGGTCGTGTGGCACCACCCGTCGACGGGCTTTCCCGCCCAACACCCGTACGTGCGGAGGTTCTGGACGGCTGCGATCGGTCCGGGAGCGGTCGCAGACCTGATGCGTCTCGCCATCGCTGCACAACGCGGCCGCTCCCTCCCCCTCCCCCCGACCGTCACGCTGCTCTCCCGGGAAGGGCTGGTCGCGTGGAGCGGCGGACGACTCCTCGCGCGCCTCGTCGTTCCCCCGGTTCCGGAGCGTCACCTGCGCCGCATGCCCCCCGGACTGCGCCGCGAGCACTCCACGGCCGTGGCGGACTTGCACTCCGTGGCCTGAGGTTCGAAACTCGTCCCGTGATCGAACGAGCAGCAGAGGCGCTCTCCGGAAACCACCGGATCCTCGTCTTCACCGGCGCCGGTATCTCCACCGAGTCCGGGATACCGGACTTCCGCGGCCCCCAGGGCCTCTGGAAGCGATTCGACCCCTCCGACTACACCTACGACCGCTACCTCGCCGACGCCGAGTTCCGCAAGCAGTCGTGGAAACGCCACTTCGAATCTCCCTACCTCTCCGCTCTCCCGAACGACGCCCACCGGGCCGTGACGCGGCTCTGGGAATCGGGTCGATCGATCGGGTGCGTGACCCAGAACATCGACGGGCTCCACACCGCCGCCGGTCTCCCATCCGAGGCGCTCATCGAGATCCACGGCAACGCTCACGGGGCCCACTGCGTCTCATGCGGGGCCGAACCGTCTCTCAGCGACGTCCGACGACGCTGGGAGTCGGGAGACACCGATCCGCGATGCCTGAGCTGCGGGGGGATCCTCAAGACGAAGATCGTCTACTTCGGCGAGGATCTGCCGGGCGAAGCCGTCGCCCGAGCGTGGCGCATGGCCGAGGATGCGGATGCGGTTCTCGTCGTCGGATCATCCCTCTGCGTCTACCCCGCCGCGTTCATCCCGCTCGACGTCGTCGATCGGGGACGTCCCCTCGTGATCGTGAACCAGGGCTCCACCGATCACGACTTCCGCGCCGCGGCTCTCGTGGACGGTCCCGCGGCGATCGTCCTTCCCCTGCTCGTCGACCGTCTCCTCGAAGGATGACCACGGGCTAACGTCTCTGCCATGACGACGGTGAACGAACGACCCCCGCTCGAGATCGATCTCGACACGTTCGCCGCGATCGTCGACCTCCGGGAAGGGGACGCTCCGACGACCGAGATCCCGGGATCGATCCGTATCGATCGAACCGACTTCGAGCGGATCGCAAGCATCATCCCATCCACCGACGCGCCGATTCTCCTCTACTGCGGAATCGGTGAAGCGTCCCGCATCGCGGCACGGGAACTCGCTCGGCGCGGGTACACCGGCGCGGTCTCGCTCCTCGGAGGCTTCCGCCGCTGGAGATCTGAAGGACGCCCCGTCGCCCCGGTCACGTCCGGCAAGGGCGGACGCTACGACCGACACGTCCGGCTCTCGGGGCTCGGAGCGGTGGGACAGGAGCGCATCCGTGCCGCCCGTGTGCTCGTCGTCGGAGCCGGCGGCCTCGGGTCGCCGGTCATCGAGTATCTCGCCGCAGCCGGCGTCGGAACGTTGGGAATCGTCGACGGTGATCGGGTCGACGCCGCCAACCTCCAACGCCAGATCCTCTATCGGGAGGGCGACGTCGGCATGCGAAAGGTCGACGCGGCCCGCGATCGGGTGAGGCGACTCAACTCGGACGTCGAGGTCGTCCCGATCGAGTCGTGGCTCGATACATCGAACGCCACCGGACTCGTCGAAGGCTACGACGTCGTGGTCGACGCGTCGGACAACTTCGCGACCCGCCTGGCCGTCAACGACGCCGCCGCGGCGATCGGCGTTCCCTTCATCCACGGTGCCGCTCTCCAGTGGGAGGGAATGGTCGCGGGATTCGATCCCGGGCCCGGACCGTGCTACCGCTGCCTGTTCCCGGAGCTCCCGGAGAGCGAGGAAACCTGCAGCGACGTCGGCGTACTCGGCCCGATCACCGGCGTCATCGGCTCGCTCATGGCCGTCGAAGCGATGAAGCACATCATCGGCTCGCCCGATCGGCTCGTCGACCGTCTCATCACATACGATGCGAGGTCAGCGCGATTCACGACCCTGCGTATCGAGCGGTCGGCTTCGTGCCGGATCGGCCACGAACCCGTCAGTCCATGAGCGGGAGATAGAGCGACCATCCGGAGCGATGGATCATCACTCTCTCGGGCTCCGGTGTCGGCGCGGCCGTCGTCGTCGGCGTTGAGCGTTTCACCGGCGCCGCCGTCGTCGTCGTAGCCTTCGGTACGGTCGTCGTCGGCGCGGCCGTGGTCGGCGGTGCCGTCGTAGGGGTGGGGGTAGGGGTGGGGGCGAGCGTGGTGGTGGTTGTCGTCGTAGTCGGCGGCGGCGTCGATCCCTTCCTCATGAAGATCACGGTGACCCAGAGTTGACCGGAATCGGACTGCGAGACGCCGATGCCGACGTAGTTGTAGTTGCCGAGGATGTTGCGCCGGTGCCCGGCCGAGTTCATGAACGCCGTGTGCAGACTGTCGACCGATGGTCCGGCGCCGACGTTCTCCGCGAGTGCCTCCCATCCGGATGCGACGGCGGCGAGATTGCTCGTGTGGTAGATCTCACCGGCGGCCATCATCTCGGCGCTGTGGGCCCGTGCGTCCGGAACGAGGTCGGAGTGCACGGCGACGGGCGGGAGTCCGGCAGCGGCCCGGGACGCGTTGATCTTCGAAAGGAACGCGCCTTCGGTCCCGGCTTGGGCCGGCAACGCCATTCCGACGGTCATCACCGCGAGGGTGAAGACGAGAATCAGGATCTTGCGGACGTTGCGCATGGGCCCTCCCGAACACGCAGAGCATTTCGGTCAATGCTCTATGCATCGGGAGGACCCCGGTGATGCTTTACCGTTTCTTCGACATCTGTTCGGCTACCTCGACGAGGGTGCGCACGGGGAAGCCGGTCGCCCCGACGCTGATGTAGTGCGCGGCCTTGTCCGATCGGGCCGGTCCGGCAACGTCGAGATGCACCCACGGGTGCTCTCCGACGAACTCGGAGAGGAACAGCGCCGCCGTGATCGCACCTCCCCACCGGTCCGCCGCCACGTTCTTCATGTCGGCGATCGGGGAGTCCAGCAGCGAGCGGTACGAGCGCTCCAACGGCATCGGCCACATCGACTCGCCGGTGAACCGTGCCGCCGATTCGACCATCGAGATGGCTTCATCGTCGTTTCCGAAGATGGCGCCGACGGTCGGCCCGAGGGCAACCTTCGCTGCACCGGTCAGCGTCGCGACGTCGACGATCAGGTCGGGATCCGCTTCCGCAGCGATGCCGAGACCGTCCCCCAGCACGAGACGCCCCTCTGCATCGGTGTTGAGAACTTCGATCGTTTTCCCCGTGTAGGAGGTGTAGACGTCCCCCGGCCGCTGAGCGAGGCCTCCGGTCATGTTCTCCGACAGCGGGGTCACCCCGAGCACACGGATCGGCAGTTCGAGTTCCGCGATCGCCTGCATCGCCCCGTACACGGAAGCGGCGCCGGCCATGTCGGTCTTCATGTCTTCCATGCCCTTGGCCGGCTTCAGCGAAAGCCCTCCGGAATCGAACACGATCCCCTTGCCGACGAGGGAGAGGAACGCTTCCGCGCCTTCCGGCTCGTAGCGGAGGATGACCATACGCGGCGGGTTCGTGGCTCCCGATCCCACTGCCAGCAGTCCACCGTACCCCCGCTCCGCGGCCTCGACCTCGTCGACGATCTCGACCGTGATCCGGTCGCTGAGCGTACGCGCCCGCTCGGCGAGAACCACCGGCGCCTTGTCCACGGCCGGTTGGTTGACCAGGTCCCGCGCCAGTGTCACGCCGCGAGCGATCGCCGCAGCCCGATCGATCCTCTCGACGGCCTCGTCATCCGCGTCGAGCAGTTCGAGCCGTTCGTTCACCACCGGCTTCGGATCACTCTTGTAGTCGTCGAATTGATAGGAGCCGAGGAGGTAGCCCAGGGTCACGGCCTCGATCGCTCCGTCGACCGCGATCAGGTGAAGGGTCGTGGCGGTCGATGCATACGGCTTGGCGAAGCGCCCGGCGGCTCCCGCAGCTCTGCGGAGAGACTCGGCATCGGCTTCGTCACCGAGCCCGACGAACGCGACGGTGCCGTACGGCAGCCCTCCGCCGGGGACGGAGACGATCTGCCCGGCCGCACCGGTGAACTCGCGCTTCTCCAGATAGGGGGCCAACCAAGGTCCGAGGCGGTCGGCCGCCTCCTCCGCACCGGGGCCCCACGTCAGGTCTCCCAACACGGGGAGGATCAGCAGATCCGCCGCCGCGTCGAAGGGCGATCCGCCGGTCGTGATCTTGGTCATGTCGTTTCTCCTCGTGTCGGGGTCCACTCGCGCTCGACGGCGCGAGCGAGCATGTACAGGTAGTCGGCGAG
>JAOZRW010000052.1 GCA_029939995.1 Acidimicrobiia bacterium
GGGTCTTCGGTGAAGTTGACGGTGAGGCGATCGTCAATCCAGATGTCGCCCGCGTCCCACGGCACGACGGCACGGTACTGGCGGATACGGACCGCCTCCATGCCGCCGATCTCTTGACGGTCGCGGCGGTAGGTGACTGGGGAAACGTGGGCCGGTCCGGTGTAGATGACTTTCGTGTTCGGCGAGTCGTATTTGCCGGTCGAAGTGTTGAGCGGACCTTTGTCAACGATGCGGGTGACGGTGACGAGCGTTTTGGCTTGCGTGAACGTGTCGGCCGAACTGCCGCCTTCGTCGTGGATGCCGAGAAGGTTCTTGAAGTCTTCGCGCAGGCCTTCGAGTTCGTATCTGTCCGTTATGTTCGCCATCAGATGTCCTTTAGCGGGATCTTCAGGATGAATCGTAGTTGCTCATCCCACATCCACGCTGCTATGCCGTCCTGACCGACGATCACGAACGTCGCCTGCGGCATTTCGGCCATCATGTTCTCGTCGCGTTTCGACGGGTCGGATGACGATTCCGGGTGCGAGTGGTAGACGGCGACGGGATGCCGCTTGCGGACTTTGAGTTGCGCGATGGCCTCGGTGACGAGCTGTTCGGACACTTCGAACCGTTTCGGGGACCGTGCCTGGTTGATGAGGGGATAGGTGGTGCCGTCGGCGGTGATGATGCCAACCGCCTCGTTGGGATAATCCTTCGCACGATGAGCGACCAGTTCTTCCCTCACGGCGACGAGGATCGCTTCTAACGGCTCCCTGACCTGCTCATGGAACGGGAGGTCGGTCAAAACTCTGCCACAGCGTCGGCGTCACGTTGGAAGTTGGAGATCACTTCCTGATTCGTGCCTTTGAGCGTGTAATCGACAAGGAGTTCAAGTTCCTTCACGCGGCGCTGCAAGAAACGGGCACGCTGCGAACGGGCCATGAGCGAACCGCCCGCCGTAGCGTCGAACGAACGGGACTGGACCGCAGCCAAACGGCGCTTCCACACGATCAGGGCGGTACGCAGCGTCGAATAGTTGCCACGGTCGGCGTTCGTGTAAATGGACTCCAAGTCGCCGAGCGGCGCTGCGGGGGTCAGCGGCTCGTCAGACACATCCAAGTCGCCGCCGATCTCGTCGCGGATACGGTCGATAATGTCCTGTGCAAGTGCCATGAGATCAGTTTAGGTCGCGGGTTCGGGATTTCATCTGTCTATCAGAAACGTACATTGCGCGGTCGATCGTTGAGATGGCGAGCGTGACATCGGCGAAGATGCGGTCGATGCGGTGGCGGTTCCTATCGGAAAGGGCATAGTCGCGGTTCGCCACAATCAGATCCCTCACACGGACGAGGAGGTTGCGGTCCGTTACGAGTTGCGTGCGGGAACCGTCAACATAGATGCGCCATTCGAGAATCGTCGTGATGTAGACGGGAACACCGCCGCCGATGCCGCCAGTTACATAAGGGCGGCGAGGGTCGCGGACACCAAGACCGGAAGCGGGAAGATGCTGATATGTGAAATGTGTCGCCATGTCACGACCATGCGACTTCAGACAACATTCCGACCGACTCCAAACCGTCGCCCTTATACGGGACGGTCTGATCCGCATCCTCCCAAGCGTCCGCCTCCCACCGTCGCAGAGTCGTCAAGTTGCGGAGAACCACCCTGCCGGTGACCGGATCGGTCGTATGTTCGGCCTCCTTCTGCTCATTCGTGAGATCCTGAGAAGCGATGAGGGCGTCGATCTTCGACTCGATGATCGCCTGATCGACCGACTCGACGACGATCAGGCCGGCAGAGTTCGTAGAGGCGTACGACACGAGCGGCGTCGCAACCAACCGACCCGACGCGATGTCGAGAATGTTGTTGTTGGAACCTGTCGTCCGCACCGCATACGCCGAACCGGTGTTCTCATATTTGACCGAATACGGGGCGAGGATCTCGATCGTGCGCGCGAAGGTTGTGCCCGAGAACGAGACCTCGGTGTTGTGGATGTGCGTGTCGGTGAACACGATGCCGTCAACGGACGCTTCGAGGGCTTTGAGTTGGAGGCGGAAAACGTCAGTGTCATGGTCGTACAAGACACCGGACACGGGCGTCAGGTCCGATTGTGGCACCGCAATGATGTTCGTGTTGCCCCAGTCAATCGAGATCGCCACTTGTGGCTCCCGTCCCAACGGACCTGATGAACAGTTCGTTGAATCGCTGCGTCAGGACACGCACCTCGGCTTGGAGCATCGCGATCGTCTCGCCGTCATGCAGGCGCAGCTCGTTGAGTTTGTCGATGCGGGAGTTCTGTGCGTCGATCGCATCCATCACCGCGGTGGCGTTGCGGTAAAGCAAAGTGCGCCGATAATCCTCGTTCGGGTCATTCATCAGAGATCATCCCAACTGTTACGGAAAGGCCGTTCGTTGAGTCGATTGTACCCAAGAGTGTGGAAGTCTTGTAATAGGGGGAGGCGGAGGACTTGCGGACACGGCCCGTGAAGTCCTGATCCGACGAGTAGGTGCGGGTGTCGGAGATGTCGCCGGAGCCGTCGGTGGTGCCGAAGATGATGATCGCTGTTGACGTGATCGTTCCCGTAGCCGGGGTGGTCGGAGAGTTCGCGACCGTATACGAGTACGAGTCGGCGTCGATCTTCGTGATCTGCTTCGCCCCGTTGTAATCCTCCTGATCGGCCCCCTCGATCTTCACCCACTGATTCGTTGACAGTCCGTGCGCCGTATGGGACACGGTGGCGGTCGTGGATGAGCGGGTGATAGTTACCGAATCCTCGTAGGGCAACGGGCCGGTCGTGTCGACGAGAATGTAAACCCTCGCACCTGAAATGTCCGCCCCGGACACGGCGTCCTGGACATGAACGGACAGCGTGACCGGGTTGGCGACAATCGTGGTCGACGCCCCCGAACCGTTCCGGTACGAGATCGTGCCCGAGTTGCCGACCACATTCACGGTGATCGCCTTCCCCGAGTTGTTGTAGATCACCGAGTCGTTGTTGCCGTTCGCCGAGTTGTAACCGGAAACGGTCCAACCCCTGAGCGTGATAGACGACGGGGTGTTCGTGCCGAGTTCGATGGCGTGCGTCGAGGCGGTGCCTTTCGTGAACGACAGGTCGTCTGTTTCGCCGTCCGGGTCGGCGTTCACGTTGTAAATCAGCGCCGCGGTGCCAGCCGTTCCCTCATAGTCTTTGATGGTGCAGTTGTTCATCGTCGCACCGGCGTGGGTGATCTGTCCGCAGTCGTCGAAAGTGTTGCCCGTAGCGGTCTGTCCTGAAGCGAACGTGACCGTCCCCGCACGGTTCACGAGGTTGTCGGTGAACGACAATGTGGCGTTCGTGTCGGAGAAGTCGAGTACGACCCGCGTCGAGTCGCCGGTACCGCCCGCGCGCAAAACGCTGTTCTTGATGACCGCATTGCAGCCAGAGCCTTGCACGTTGATCTCGTACAGTCCTGCATCGACGGTCAGGTCGCCGGGAGGGTCCACGAAGACGAACACTTCACCGTCCATCTCGAAGTAGGTGGTGGTGGAACCCGAACCGACCTGGACCGTGCCGGTGCCGAAATAGACCCCGTTCTTCTCCGTGACGACGCCGTATCCGTAGAGGGTGGTTGCGCCACGGTCGGCCAACTCCACAGACGCCAACGTGATCTTGTCGCCGGAGGTGCCGCCCGTGAGCGAGTACCCGTCAAGGTATCGAAGAACATCCATCCACATGTTCGTGACGTTCTTGGCGTTGGAATCGTGTCCCGCCTCGATCCCCCAACGATCCACGTTGGCGAGCGTGACGCCGGTGAAGTCGTCCATGCTCTGCCAGAAATAGAACCACCCGCCGAAATAGGTGTCCGATCCGAACAGCGCGATGCCGTTCGACTGGGACGAACCGTCATAGACCCACAGCGAGTACGGGTTGCTGGCGAACGACCCCATGTACGCCATGTTGGTCGTGTTCACCCAACCGCGCAGCGTCTTGCCCGCACCAGTGACGGGCGCCCCACCGTTGTCGTAGTAGGAATCTTCGCCATCGTTACGGGTGATGCCCGACATCGAGGCGGTGCCCTCCACCTTGAGGTCGGTATCCGCCGTCGTCAGGTTCACCCAGCCGGTGCTGGAATCGGCGTCGTCTATCTCCGTATGTGCAAGGAGCGTCAGTGTCGGGGCAGCCATTCAGCCCCCCCTTCTACGTGTCGGAGGTTCTAATTGCCGTAGCCGACCCGCCGCTCGTCGTAAGCGAACCGGTCGTCTCGAACGTCTTGATCGGCGTCCCGCCACCGTCCCTGACCCTGACGAACAAGGTCCGGTCGGCGTCGTAAACGCCGGTGAACGACTCCGATGTGGCCGCGGCGAGCTTGTCGATGTACGAGATGAACACGTTGTTCGCATCCGAAGCGTTGTCGCCCGAGAAGTCGGCGGATGTGATCGTGAACGTCGATCCGGTCCACGACGAGAACGGGTGGAGCGAATACAGGCCGCTGTCGCGTTCGATGCGGATCGTGCCGCTGGACGGCGTGTCCGACGGGATCGAACCGGAAACGACAACCGAGGTCACCGCACCGCCGGTGAGGGCACCGTTGAGGGTCAGTTGCGAATAGTCGATCGAGGAAGACGAATCGTTCGTGACAAGAACACGGTCCTCGCCGGAAACCAAACCGTACACGGTGAACGTGACGTTGTTCGGCGGCGTGATCTGCGTGTTGGTGAGGTCGAACACCTTGTCGTCTTTGGACAGGTCGGTCGTGTCGACACCCATGCCGTAGGAGCCGATGATCGCCGAACCGGTCGAAGCGCCGTTGAACGGTGTGGAGATCGAACGCTCAGTGACGGTTCCTGCCGTGGCGGTTGCGCCGCCGTTGCCGGTGATCGTGTTCGCATTCGGCACGACGCCGGTGAGGAGTTGAATCCACATCTTCGTGCTGGACGATGCGGTCGTGTCGTCGACGGCCAACAGTTGCCCGGTTCCGGCTGTTGCGCCCGTGCCCCAACTCAACGATTCAGGCTCGACCCAGGTTCCCGCACCGCCCGACAGTGCGATCTCGTGCGTGATGCCGCGGAACAGTTCCGAATCGAGTCCGTACAGCGTCCCGGACGAACCGTCCCTCGTGATGTATTTCTGGTACTCGTACAGGTCGTTGATGACGGGCGAAGCCGGGGCCGAACCGCCGCCGATGTCCCACGACGAGTAGTAATACTCGTCGGAGCCGTCGTTGTTGACGTCGATCCCGATGTAGCCTTCGTTGTCGTTGGCGAACTGGTCCCAGGTGGCGACCGTGGCGGAGGATGTCTGGTTGTTCAGGTCGGTGGAGTCGGACAGGGCCAGCGTGTTGTTACCGGCCGAGGACGCCGTGACTTTGAACTCCGAGTAGGTCTTGTTAAAGCGGCGGCAAGTGCCGATCAGGTTCCGGCCGTCGATGTCGGCACCGGCGTCGATCATCTTCAACATGAACCGGTGCGAGATGCCTTTCGTCGCGTCGGCGTTCAAACCGGCCGAGTTGTAGTTCCACCAGTCGTCGGTGAGAACCGCACCGTCCTGGATGATCTGGATCTGCACATCCGAGTTGCCGTAGTTGACGAACCCGTCATACCGGACCTGCGTGCCGCCGGTGCCCTGTTCGATCGTGCCGTCGTAGATGTGTTCCGCAGCGGCGTCGTCGATGTTGTAGTTGCCGAGCAGCTTGACGTAGTTGTCGGTCTGCCGGTCCATCGCCGTGTCGGAGATGATGTCGTATTCGTCATCGCCCGAGTATTCGGCGTCGTCGGCCAACGCACCGATGGCGCGGCGGAAATCAATGACCGTCACATAGGAGGGTGACGCCCCGTTGTGGTCGTCTCCGACATATCGGATGTTGCCTGTCGCGCGATCAATCGTCCAGTCTGCTGCTACCCACGCCATGTGCGGTCACCTTTCACAAGTTGAATCGTGCGTGTGATGGCCGCACGGTTACCAAGAGTCATTTCGTTTTCGAGCAGGGACGACAGATATTTCGCCACCTGCGTCCTAGTTGGCTTCTTCGCAGCAGCCATCGTTTCTCCTACTCGAATCGTTTCAATGTGTGAGCATAGCGACCGGAGTCGAGATTTCTGCTCAACCTTCGATGATGCCGTGCGCTTTCAACATGGCGATCAGGTCCGACTTCGACGAACCGAGAATCACTTCCTCGTCGAAGTCGGAGTGGGCGAACGCGAACTGGTCCCACAGTTTCTTACTGGACCCAGGCCCGCCCTCTTTCGGCTGCGGCGGAAGCGCCTCGTACCGTTCCGTGTCTTCGAACGCCATGTCTTTGTCCAACGCGTATTGGATCTGGATGGCGACTTCCGGTCGGCCCGATGCGCGTTCTTCGCGTATCAGGGCCACCATTTCGGCCTTTTCTTCTCTCGTCAACGCCATTCGTATCCTCCTGGGATGTGGCTGCATGTGACTCGGGGGCAGGGATTTCAGCCCCTGCCCCCGGAATCATAGTTGGTTGGATGGTCCGTTTGGTCCTACTCGCCGGTAGCGAACGTCGGTGCAGAGTACGAGGCCGCATCCTGCATGATGACGGCGGCACCGCGCTGACCAACCCCGGCTCCGACATATCCGTCATAGACGGAGTCGTAGAGGGGATAGTTCTGACGGTTGCCTTCGACGAGGCGCAGGCCCCGTGCCGACGGGTTCTCGTGAACACGCTTACCGACAACGTTGCGGGTGTCGAGCGGCCCACCGGAAACCATTCCGAACAGGTAGCCGGACGGGAAGTCGTTGGCCTGGATCACAGTCCAATCGTTCACCCACCCTTCGACCTTCAAACCGGAGGTTCCTTCGGTGCGCTTCAAACCGGCAACGACGCCGCTGTTCGCGAACTCCTTCGGCTGCTCGCCACTGGCGGCAGGGATGAAGTCTGCGAAACCGCGGACGGTCGGCAGGTCGGTGCGATGCACGAACAGCAGGAACGTCGAATCGCCGAACTCGCGGAATCCGTGATGGATGAGATGTTCGGACATGGTGTCCACATCTGCCTGCGCGAAGCCGGAACCGGCCGACGCGTCGACGAGATAGTGGGTGTGTGTGCCCGAATGGCTCCACCGTTTGATCGTGGGCGGCACTTCGCCGTCAGCGTTGTAGAGACGCTTGACGTTGATGCCGTCCTTGTCCGTGTAGTTCGTGTTGCCGAACACTGCTTCCATGACGACTTCGCGTTCGAGCGTCGTCCACGAATTGAGAACGGTCGCCTGGACAGCCATCAACTGTGCGCCGGTCGCTTCGTCGATGTATTCCTGCGTGTAACCGTCGCCCAAGTCGAAGTGGTCGAGCGGGAATCCCCGAGCGATCTGCGTCATGCGGATCTTCGAAGGACGGCCGTATTCGGTCGCCTTCTGGAATCCGGGGTTGATCGGCACGCCGACCTTCTCGTTGGCCCTGTCCGTTGTGAACGAGAGCAGCGAGACGACGGCGTCGTTCGACGAGTTGAAGGCACCCAACATGGCCTGCATGTTGGCCCAGATCTCGTTGACGTTCTGTCCGTCGAGCGTGAGTCCCCGCTGACCGGGAACGGTGCTGATGTAGTCGTCGCGCGACAGGAAACCGGCCGGAGATGAACCTTCGGCGGCACCGAACAGGCGATGCCCGTTTTCGTCACCGAAGATGGCGACGAGTCGTGCGAGCGGGTCGTTGACCGCGGCCTCCAGGGAGGAGCGGGTGATGAGGGTCTTACCCATTATTGGCTCCTTCCTAAGCGTGGGCCGGACGGCCGTTGACGTTGACGAGGAGACGCGAACCGTCGTTGAGGACGGTCCCGATGTAGATGTCCCCTGCCGCTGCGGTACCGGATGCTTTCACATCGCCGGATGCGGTGGCGTACAGGGCGTCTCCTGCTGACAGGGCCGGCGAAGATCCGATTTCGGCTTCGACGAACTCTGCGAAAGTGAAGACGGTGTATTTCTTCCCGCCGATCACTTCGTTCTCTGAACCGTCCGACAGGGGCTTCCTGCCTTCTTTGGTCCAGATGACGCCGTCGCAGTTGTCACCTGCGGCGGAGACAACGAGTTCACCTGAAGCGTCGAACTGTACGCACAGCATGTCTGCGTCGCCCCAGGCACCGGCGGTGCCATCAAGCGCAGCAGCAGCCGTGGCACGGAACTTGCCGCCCTCGGGTGCTTGGTCTGGTCTCATTTTGTTTCTTTCCCCAGGAGAGGGTTTGGCTGACGGGTCGACCGTTAGGCCGGTATGCGTCCCCCGGATGTGGTCATTTCTTTCAAATACGCCGCCTGTTTGGCTTCGAACGACGATTCGTCTGCGGGTTTGCCGCGGAATCCACCGTCGCCGGAACCGGGCCTGTGGGCTTTCAACAGGTACGGCTTCTTGTCGGCGAGAGCCTTCAAACGGGCCTTCACCGTCTTGGTCGAGATTTCACCTTCGTCGTCGACGAGGTCGTCCTGCGAGATCATGGACAGGGCATCGGTCGGGTCTTCGAAACCGGCCTCGATCGCCGCCAATGTGACTGCGTTCGAGATGCGGACGGATTTCAGGTTCGCTTCTGCGGCGGCCGCACGGGCCTCCAGCGCTGCCATCTGTTCCGTCGTCGATTCGAGTTGCGACTGTGCCTTCTCCAGATCGTTCATCTCGGCCTGCTTGATCGCCGCTAGTTCCGCTTTGAGGGTTTCAAGTTCCTCGTTGGCGGTCTTCGCTGCGATTCGACGATCGGCGGCTTCCTTGCGGAGCTTTTCGACATAGTCCTTCGAGAACTTGTCTACCGGTTCGTCGCTGGTCACATCCTCCTGGGATGGTTCGTCGTCCGTTGATCCGTCGTCGCCCTCCGCACCGTAAAGTGCGTGCGGGGCGAGTTCCCTCAACGTAAAGTGGTTGGACTGCACCGTTCTACCTCCTGGGTTGATGCGTCTACAGGCGCGAAGATACCAGAAAAGTGAACGAAAAGTAAAGCAATGGGGTTATGTGTCGTTCGTTGGAGCGGCGGAAGGCTGCGTTTGGGCAGCAAGTTGCGCGGCCTCGGCAGCAGCCTGCTCGGCCTTTTGCTCCTCAATCATGGCGAGGACCGTTTGCAGTTCGTCCGGTTGGAGACCGATCGTCGTGACGGCGAACTCGACAGGAACGCCCATGTCGACGAGAGCCTGACCCTCAGCGATCTTCGCGACGCGATAATCGTGACGCGGATCACGCCACACGGCCTCGCCGACGAGATCGGATTCGATCTTCGCAGCGTCGGCGACGAGACGGGCAACCTCCATCCAGCGGTTCCCCCAACGGGTCTGCTTTTCTTCAACCTTGTCGTTGAGGGGCTTGTCGTCCACCAACAGCGAATCGCCACTTGGACTGTCGCCACGCCCGCCACGGTCTGCCTGCATGAAATACCGGACGGGGGTTGAACTTGTCAACGCCATGTGTTGCAGCCACATTTCGATCGGCCGCATATACACGGACGGGTCGGACGTTTCGAAGTTCTTGAACTGGGACATGATCTGTTTGCCGTCGGCGTCGAACGACGGCGGGAACGCCCACACTTCGCCCGGCGACGACACCCAGCCGCCCGCCGGTTCCGACGCCATCGTTTCGACGACACGCTGCGGGAAGGCGGAGAACTCGGAAGTGACCATCATGTCGAGGAGGGTTTTGTTGAGGGCGTCCTGCTGCGGAATCGTGCCCTTGATCTCGGAACGGTACGAGGTGTTGTTGAACTCGACGACTGGGACGCGGCCCAGAGGGTTCGGCAAAGGCCACGGTTCGCCTTCGACTTGCCGTTCGGTGAGGTTGCCGAAGAACCCGACACCGGGGATCTCAGTCAAAGCGGAGGAACTTGATCTTGTGTTGGTCGTGTCCTTCGCCCCATTGTCAACAAACTTGTAGACATATTCCGGCGTGTAGAACGTGATGTGGACCTCACCGAAGTCGGTCGCCCACCGCTTCACAGCCCACAGGGGACGGGTGCGCCGATCCGGGTCGTAGAAGACTCGGCAGAGTTGGCCCGGCTGCCAGTCGACGGTTGCGCCGAGTTCCGGATCGGGCCACACGATGACGAAGGCACGGCCCTCAACCAGGATGCCTTCGTGGAGATCCTTCTGCTGCTCGTCGATGTCGTTGGCGCGGAGAATGTCCCAGATTTGCTTCGCGGTGGAGAAGTCGTCGTCGTCGTCGAAGTTGAAGCCGGTGAGTTCGACGCGGGAATTGGTGGCATTCACCACGACCTCGCACCAGTTATCTTTGAACCCTTTGAACGATTCGCCGAAGACCTGTTCGAAGATCGCGGTCGAATACACGAGCGCCTGTTCACCTTCGAAGTAGTCGCGGTACTTGTTCATCGCGACCGTTTCCTCCGTCAGCGCTTGCAGTTCGGCGCGCAGGATCGCTTCGCGGAGTGTGGTCTGGTCGTTCGGGTCCGGCATGGTGAGCATCAGTCAGTCTTTCGTTCGAAAGGATTGTAGGACACGATGACATGTTGGGAGTCGATATGCGGGAAGCATCGCTGGCAGGTGACAGTGTAGTTGTGGCCGTCGATGATTTCGGTGAGGGCGAACATGTGGCCGTTCAGGGTGCAGCGGCGGCGTTTGCGGGCGATGCGGCGCACCTCGGCCGGGTACGCATACACGAACGAATAATCGTCAAGCAGGGGCGTCTTCGCCGCTTTACGATTAGACCAATATTGTTTCCATTTGGCAGCAACATGTTCCAACATTTCAATATCCAATGTGTCTGCGAGCCTCAACATTGCGTGTCCTCCTGACCGGTTTCATGTCGCGACCGCGTTTCGACACGCGGCCCTGCGACGAATAGTGGCGTTCCTTTTCCAACGAAATGATGCCATTGGATAGGCCGTCGACCTGGTCGTCGTGCCCGCCCAGCGGGAAGGTGGCGCATTCGGCGATGAAGTCCTCACGCCACGGGCCGTCGACGAGGAAGATGCGGCCCTCGTTGGCCCGTGCCGCAGCGATCGACGCACGCGCCTCCTTCGTACCCGTAGCGTACAAGGGACGGACGGTGCGGTCGGGTAGGACATTCACCGAATAGTGGCGGAACAGGTGCTTGCCCGCCGACCCGCGCTCCTGTTCAAGCCACTGCACAACATTCTTGCCGTCCCGCTCCGCCGTCGCTTTGATGCGGGCCTCAACCGTGCCGGGGTTGCCGCGGAACCGTTCAACGTCGAAAACATACCAGTCGGGGAGGAGCGGGTCGGACGATCCAGTCAGCGTGATGCCGATTTTGAGACCGACTGTGTAATCAGGGTCGGGGTTCAAATCGGTCGGTTCTGTCGCTGCGAAGTCCCAGTAGCGGACGATGGCGGCAAACTCGGTGGCGGGCGGAACCTCACCCCATTCACAGAGACGGAAGTTGCCGGCCTGGAAGAAGCCGCCCGTTGAAGTTGCGGACCAGTCACCTTCGAGGAGTTGCGCCCTCGTCACA
>JAOZRW010000100.1 GCA_029939995.1 Acidimicrobiia bacterium
CCGGTTGGTCCCATTTCCGCGGTATCAGGCACACCATCACTATCGGTCGAGCCCCCATCTGCACTGAAATAGGCAGTGACACGTTTGTCGCCGTCCATGGTGAAGACGGTGGGGTTGGAAGAGGCCGACCAATCGCCGCCCCAACCGACGAATGAAAACCCTGACTGATCTGCGGCGGTGAGGGTGACTTGTGGGCTCCCGCTGAACGACTCCTTGCAGTCGCCGGGACAAGATATTCCAGTGCCGGAAACCGTACCGGCACCCTCCGGCCTGATCTTGATCCACAGGGTGTTTGCGGGTCCCGAGTGGATCGCAGTGACGATATTGCCCGCCCCGTCGTAGACGTAGGAGATGTCAGAGCTGCCACCGTAGTCGGCCGCCACCAGTCGCCCGCGAGCGTCGTAGCTGTAAGTGACGCTCTGGGCCGAAAGGTCGCAGGGAAATATGGCGATGAGGGCGAGCAACGCCATGAGATGTGGGGTTCTGAGGGATTTTTTCGTTGCTCTCATGATGCGCTCCTTTGCGGCGTATGACGGTCACAGTTATTGCCATCGATCTCTCATTCAAGGCTGCACGTAGTTGGCGATAACGTCCCACAAAGCTGGTGTGAGACCGAAGCTCTCGAGAAGTGGTGTCTTCGCAGCGCCGTCGTCCAGCTTGGCCGAGACCTTCAGGTAGTCGGCGTAGGACAGCCCATATCGTGCGAGCAGCTTCCTAATACTCTTCTGGTGATCCAACTGCTCGTCGTCCTTGGTGTAGTACTCGGTGGTATAGACCGTCAGGTAGTTCTCGGTGAACTGGTCCACATTGCCGTGCCGGACCTCTCCGGTCATCGGGTCGCGCCAGGAGACCTCGACGTTCGAGCCGATGTAGCGGCCAACCACAACGCCACCGACCACCGAAACGACGACGGCGCCACTGATCGTGGTCGCCCCCAGAGTCGTCACGTCGGCGCCGAGTGTGGTCAGCAAACCCGTAGTCTGAGATGCAATCGCGTTCGTACTGCTCTGAGTAACCGTGACGCCCCCCGTCTGATACGAGCCCATGCTGTAGAGTTGAGCCGCCGACCACTCCGAAACCGAGCCGGCGGCAACCTCGCCGGTGAAATACACCGCGGCATTCTCGGCGCCAGTGAGGACCGCGCCCTCAAGGCTCGAGACGATGACGGAAGTACTGGCTTCACTCAGGACTGCGGCTGCGGCCTCAATCTCGAAAAGTTCGGCGGCGATCATCAGATCTCCTCCCTCCGCCATCATGACGAGTAACTCCCAGGAGAGGCCCTTTGGGTCGATGCGACCGACCGGGTCACCGGCGACATAGGCGTAGACGTTGGCGCCGGCAACGATGCCCAGGGGGTCCTCGGTGAGGAAACGGCGGATCGCCGGGTCGTAGAATCGCGCCTGCATGTGAACCAAGCTGTTCTCGTCAGTCAGAACGCCATGCATGCCCACGAAGCCGTGCTCGTTGTCGAGGCCGCCCGAAGATGCGAGCACTCGTCCGTACGGGTCGTAGGCGTAGGCGCCAACGATAGTCCCGGAGCTATCGCTCACCGCCACCACGCTTCCCCGCGGATCGCCGTGATAAACCTGCACTTGACCTCCGGCATCGAGGCTGTAGACAAGTGCCCCGGCGTGAATGTTATAAGAACGCACAACGCCCGCGCCGTTGAAGGTCGCCCAGATCTGGCCGCCATCCCTCAGATAGCGCGTCTCCCCGCCGTCGTGCACCTTGGCGATGCGGCTGCCGCGGGCGTCGTAGGTGTAGGTGGTGACGACCGAGCCGTCATCCACCGAGACCAGGCGTTCGAGAGCGTCGTAGGCGTAGGATGTGACGTCGCTCCCCGAGGTCTTTGTCACCAGGTTGCCGTCGTCGTCGAAGACGTAGGTCGTCAGGGTTGTGTCGGTTTCGGTGGTCAGGACCCGGTTCACCGGGTCGTACGAGGAGTTTGCGGCGATGTCGTCGAGCTCAACCGCAAGGCCCCCCGCGATGGTCTCGGAAGTGATTTGGCCACGTGCGTCGTAGCCGAGGTTGTCGCTCCAGAGCACAACGCCCCCCGGCTGGTAATGGACCAGCGAATTGAGCAGGCCGCGTTCGTTGTATCCGTAGGTGCTATAGGCGCCGTTGGGAAGATCGACGCGGCTGACACGGTCGAGGGCATCATACGAGTAGTTGGTCTGGTAGCTGAACCAGTCGGTGATCGTCTGCAGACGGCCGAACGTATCGTAGGCGTAGTCGACCACATGGTTGCCGGGGTAGGTCACGGCGTCGACACGGCTGGCGGCGGTATAGGCGAATGCCATTGTATTTCCCCAGACGTCGGTCTTTTCCACCAGCCGACCGAGCTTGTCGTAGCTCAGAATCGTCGGGCCCTCGGGTCCGGTAACGGTGACCTGTTGCCCGCTCACGCTGTAGGAGTACGAAAATGTGAGGGTTGTCGGACCGGGAAGGGAGACCTCGACCAGACGGCCGTCGAGGTCGTACTGGTATTCCAGCAAATCCCCGTTGCGGGTCGTCGTTGAGGTACGACGACCCAATGCGTCGTAGGTGTGGGTTGTTGCCGCACCGTCCGGATCTTCGCCTTCGACGAGTCGTCCCAGACTGTCGAAGCTGAAGTCCCACCTTCCGCCCCTTTCGTCGGTGAACCCGACGAGGTTGCCGAGTCGGTCGTGGCCGAACGCCACCGAGGCGCCGTCGGGCGCGGTAATGCCTTGTGGGCGACCGGCGCCGTCGTACCGGGCGGTTATGATCTCTCCAGTCGGGTTGGTGATCGAGATGGGCCGGCCGGCGGCATCACGCACGGTCGAGCTCGTGTGGCCGTTGGGGTCTTCGAGCTCGATCAATCGACCGGCGGCGTCGTATCGACGCTCCCACGTTCGACTCAACGCGTCGGTCACTGAAAGCAGGCGCCCGGCGGCGTCATAGACGAAGTCGGCTGTCTGGCCGCTGGCGGTCGTCGTCGTTCGGATCTGATTCCGGCTGTCATACTCGAACTCAAGGCTCACG
>JAOZRW010000024.1 GCA_029939995.1 Acidimicrobiia bacterium
TGTCTCTCCGGTGGAGCTGAGGGGATTCGAACCCCTGACCCCTTGACTGCCAGTCAAGTGCTCTGCCAGGCTGAGCTACAGCCCCGGAAGGTGCGGGAGTCTATCAGACCTCGGATGTAGCCGTAGGTGCGGTGAACTCCAATCTGGGGGCATCCGCCCACAGACGCTCGAGGTCGTAGAAGTCGCGGGTCTCTGCATCGAAGAGGTGTACGACGATGTCTCCGTAGTCGAGGAGCACCCACCGACCGTAGTCGGCGCCCTCCTTCCGGAGGGGTCGTTCGTCGAGGACATCGCGGAGGTGCTGCTCGACGTCGTCGGCGAGGCTTCGAACGTGACGGTTCGACGTTCCGGTTCCGATCACGAACATGTCGGTTACGACCAGAAGGTCGGAAACGTCGAGAAGGGCAACATCGTCGCCCTTCTTGTCCATGATCGCTTCGGCGGCGGCACGCGCGGCCGTTTCGGCATGCGGGGTGGCTGGGATACGAACTCCTTTCCGTGTCTCCATCGCAATTGTAGGGACACAACGGCCCTGGTTCAGGAACGATTCCGATACAGATCGTGTTCCACGATGTATCCCAGGACGGGCTCGGGCACGAGGAATCGGATCGATCGGCCTTCGGCGACCCGTCTCCGGAGCATCGTCCCGGAGAGGTCCAGCGCCGGTGTGTCGATCCACACGACGTCGCGACCGAGTCCGCTCTCGACTTCGGCCCGATCGACGCCCGGTCGTGGAACGACGGCGATGCGTACGAGGTCGAGGAGCTCATCGGCTCGATGCCACGTTCGAAGTCCCCGTGCACTATCCGCCCCGAGGATCAACACGATGTCGCGCTCGCCGATCTCCCTCATCGTGTCGTACGTGTACGTCCATCCGTCCCGCGACACCTCGCGGTCGTCGACGGTGAAATGGTCGATGCCGTCGACGGCCAATTCCGTCATCCGGAGCCGGTGGGGGGCCCCGGACACGCCGGTGTCGGCCTTCTGCCACGGCCGGCCGGCGGGAAGGAAGGTGACGGTGTCGACGCCGAGCTGCTCGTACGCAGCCTCTCCTGCGGCGAGATGAGCGATGTGAGGTGGATCGAAGGTTCCGCCGAGGATGGCTCGCATGGCGGTCAGGATACGGGCTCGTGGCCCACAAGCCGCGGAGCCACACGCCGGCCGACGGGGCATCGGGGCAGACGAGTGCGGACAGGGGATCGATGTAGCGGTCGCCGATCCGAACGGAGAAGTGGAGCGCCGGTCTGCCGTCGTGCATGCCGACGCTTCCAACGACGTCCCCGCGACGCACGACGTCCCCTGCGACCACCCGCCGCTCGGACAGGTACGAGTACGACGTGCGCAGCCCACCGTGGTCCACGGTGACCGTCCGGTTTCCCACGACGATCCCGCTGAAGGTGACCCTTCCGCCCGCCGCGGCGCCGACGGGTTCGCCGACGGTCCCGGCGAGGTCGATCCCCCAATGTCCGCTGTAACGGCCGGTCGGCTGGAACTCCCGAACGATCGGACCGGGGATCGGGGGAACCAGGATCGGACAGGCCGCCGGGAGGACCGGGAGGAGCGTGGTGAGGGCTGCAACGAGGATGAGCACGATTCTCCGCCACCGTCGCTGCCCCGCCACGGTATCGCGTCGTGTGACGGCTGTGAAGGCTCTCGTGCGCCGATCCCCGAGCGTCTACGCCGGGCGGCCCATCCGATGCGATCCGCGTTCGCCGGGTCCCGGCAACGCCGCCCGCTCGATGAACCGCTTGAGCTGTCGGAGCGAGCGCACCTCGTCGACCCGGTCGCACCACGGCGCATAGGCGCTCACGATCGAGTCGCCCGTGTTCCAGAACCGCTCCGGCTCCGGATTGAGCCAGAAGACGGCACGGGCCCGCTCCGCGATCGATCGGAACGCCTCATCGGACGGGGCCCGGTAGTTGGACCTGGCGTCGCCGGTCACGATGACGGTCGTCCGCGGCGTCACCGCCTCGAGATATCGTTCGACGAACTCGTCGAAGGATCTGCCGTAATCCGAATGCCCGTCGGCGCGGACGACGTCGGCTTCCGTTGCGATCCGGGCGACCGAGTCGGCGAAGTTGTTTCGCGGTGAGAACAGCCCGGTGACCTCGTCGATCCCCTCGACGAACACGAACGACCGCACGCTCGCCAGTTCCGACGCGATGGCGTGGGCGAGCTGCATGGTGAACCGGGAGAACGTCGCCATCGATCCCGACGTGTCGCAGAGGAGAACGATCTGCGGTTTCGCGACCCGCGGGCTCCGAAACCGGGGATCGATGAGCACGCCGCCGTATCCGAGCGATCGCCGGATCGTTCGGCGAACGTCCAGCCGGCCGCGCCGCCCGTGGCGCCGACGCTGCGACAGACGCGTCGCCAGTTTCCGTGCGAGGGGGCCGACCGCTCGCTGGATCGCGTCGATCTCGGCCCGCGTGGCATGTTGAAGGTCGAGATCCTCGATCAGCGACACGTCGACGGATCGCATCGCGGCCTCTCGACCCCGGGTGTCGGCCACGCGTCGAAGGATCTCCCGGCGAACCTCCTTGCGTAAGACGCGGATCAGACGCTCGACCCGGCTCCGGGCGATCTGCGCGTCGAAGCGGTCTCCCGTCGCCGATGCCGCCTCCAGCAGCATCTTCCGGATCTCTTCCGGATCGAGCCGTCGGATGACCCGGTAGGCGTAGAAATTGTCGCCGCCGTGCGACCCCGCGCCGAGCCTCCCGAATCGCTCGACCGCCTCACGGATGAGCTCGAGCAACCGGTCCCGGTCGTCCCGATGGAGCGTGTCGGCTACCGCGGCAGCGAGGTCGGACGCGGCCTCGTCACCCGCGGGGCCGGTCCCCGATCCGTCGAGAACGAAATACACGTCGAAGATCCGATCGAACGCCTCACGGTGACGATCAGACTTGATCATCGTCGCCGCCAGGGCGACCCGCAGCCGGTCCGCGGTTCGCAGGTCCGCGTGCCGGGTCGCCTCGGCGGCATCGAGAACCTCGACCATCGAAACGGGAAGACCGGCGGCCCGAAGCTCCTCTGCGAACTCGGCGAGCCGCTTGATCATCGATCGTCGACCGGTGTGAACCCGGCGGCGACCGCATCGATGTCGCTCTGATGCTTGAGGAGCACGTTCAACGTTCCGACGGTGGACCCTGCGTCGACGTCGAGGCCGAGAGCGATGAGGGCACGGGCCCAGTCGAGCGACTCGCCGACCGACGGGGGCTTCCGCAGACCCGCGTCGCGGATCGTCGCAACGACCTCCGCGATCCGGTGCGCCGTCGACTCGTCGAGGTCCGGGATCCGCGTCCGGAGGATCTCCTTCTCCCGCTCGACCGTCGGGTAGTCGATGTGGAGATACAGACATCGGCGCTTCAACGCTTCGGACAACTCTCTCGTGTTGTTGGAGGTCAGGACCACGATCGGCTGCGTGCTCGCTTCGATCGTCCCGAGTTCCGGGATCGTGACCTGGAACGTGTCGAGCACTTCGAGCAGGAGCGCTTCCGTCTCCACTTCGACACGATCGACCTCGTCGATGAGGAGAACCACCGGTTCCTCGGAACGGATCGCCTCGACGAGCGGGCGGCTGAGAAGGAAAGACTCGGTGAAGATCCCCGCCTCGAGGTCATCCCAGTCCTTGCCCTCGTCGCTCTGCAGCCGGAGAAGCTGCTTGTGGTAGTTCCACTCGTAGAGGGCCTTGGACTCGTCGAGACCCTCGTAGCACTGCAGACGCACGAGCCTGCGGCCCGTCGCCTCCGCGATCGCCAGCGCCAGAGCCGTCTTGCCGACTCCCGCCGGACCCTCCGTGAGAATGGGCTTGTCGAGCCGGTCTGCCAGGAACACGACCTGGGCGATCTCGTGGTCGGTCAGATACCCGGCAGCACCGAGGGCGGCTGCGACGGCATCGGGATTCTCGAATACATCCATCGGGCGAGCGTAGCCGAGCCGCCTCTCGCAGCGACCGGCCTCAGGTAAACACGATCAGGTCGTCGCGATGAACGGCGGCACCACCCGCGACCGATGTGTGATGACCGAGCACCTCTCCGAGCACGGTTCCGCTGAGCCCGGCGAGCCCTTTGCCGATGAGGCGGCCGTTCTCGTCGCGGATCTCGACCGCCTCGCCCCTTTCGAAGGCGCCCTCGACGGCTGTGACACCCGCTGCCAGGAGAGAGCGTCCGCCATCGACGACGGCGGCGACGGCACCGTCGTCGATCACGAGCGTTCCCGCCGACGGGAGGCTGAACGCGATCCACAACTTCCGTGCGCTGAGACCCGTGTCCGTGGGCTCCACCCACGTCCCCACGTCCTCACCTCTGGTCGCTCGTCTGACGGCGTCCCGATCGCGTGCCGCCGTCACGACGGTCGGAATTCCCGAGAACGCCGCCATCCTGGCGGCCGCGATCTTCGTCGCGACGCCACCCGAGCCGAAGTCCCCTGCGTCACCGTTCGCACGCAGACGGTCGAGGATCTCGTCGCTGTGACGCACGGCTCCGAGGAGTTCGGGCTCGGCCACGAGGCGCGGATCGTGCGCATAGATGCCGGGCGTGTCGGTGAGGATGATCAGGAGTCCCGCCCCGACGAGGTGAGATACGATCGCCGCCAGCCGGTCGTTGTCGCCGAACCGCAACTCATCGACGGCCACGGTGTCGTTCTCGTTGACGATCGGAACGACGCCGAGGCTCAGAAGCCGCTCGAGCGCCGCTCGTGCATGAAGGTGCGGTTCTCGACCGGCCAGCACGTCGCGCGTGAGCAGCACCTGACCGACGATTAGATCGTGCACATCGAGCGCTCTCGCATAGCGCTCGATCAGCCGCCCCTGCCCGACCGCAGCCGCCGCTTGAAGACCCGGCAGATCGTCGGGCCGTCGGTCGACACCGAGTGCCGGCAGCCCCGCTGCGACGGCGCCCGAGCTGACGAGTACGGCGGGATGGCCGTCTGCTCGCAGATCGGCGATCTGCGCAGCAACCCGTTCGACCGCAATCGAATCGATGCGCCCACCGGCGCTCGTCAGACTCGACGACCCGATCTTGACCACGACGGGTCGCCCGGATCCGACCGGATGTCTCACGATTCGGCGCTTTCGCCTGCGTCGGGATCGTAGGTGAACACGAGGTCCCCGATCCGGACGTCGTCGCCGGGGAGCGCCCCCTCGTCCCGCAACGCCGCGTCGATGCCGCTAGCCACGAGCCGCTTCGCCACGAGGTCCGCCGCGTCCGGGTTCGTCAGATCATCGAGATTGACGGCGCGCTCCGCCGCCTTCCCGCTGACGATCCATCCTTCTTCCAAACGGTCGATGCGGAAGGCCGCTCCGAGCGGTCGATGGAGGACGTAGCCTTCCCGGTCGGGCCCCGTACGTTCGGCGAGGTCGGCGAGGTCGGCGATACGGTGCAGCAACTCGGGGACGCCTTCGCCGGTGATACCGGAGATGACCTGAAGATCCACATTGCGCTCCCGGGCCCAATCCGAGGCGACGTCGTCGAGCAGGTCTACCTTGTTGAGGACGACGATGCGCGGACGTTTCGCAAGGTCGGGTGAGTGGGACTCGAGCTCGTGGACGAGCACGTCGTGCTGCCGCTCGGGTGGGTCGTGCTGTAGTTCGGACGGATCGAGGAGGACGACGAGGACGCTCGCTCGCTCCGTGTGGCGCAGGAACTCGTGGCCGAGTCCCTTTCCGTCCGCCGCGCCTTCGACGAGGCCGGGGATGTCCGCCATCACGAACTCGCGATCGTCGATGGTCACGACACCGAGATGCGGCGTGAGGGTTGTGAACGGGTAGTCGGCGATCTTCGGTGTGGCGGCGGACACGCTTGCGATGAGGGTGCTCTTCCCGGCATTCGGGTACCCGATCAGGGCGGCGTCCGCGACGAGTTGAAGCTCGAGGAGGATCGTCAGGTCATCCCCGTACTCGCCCTGCTCGGCGAACGAAGGGGCCCTACGGTCCGGGGTCACGAACGACGCGTTTCCCCGTCCGCCTCTCCCCCCTTCGGCGATGACGAGACGCTGTCCCGGCTCCACCATGTCGGCGATGAGCGTCCCGTCTTCGTCCTTGACGCGGGTGCCGAGCGGAACTTGGAGCACGAGGTCTTCGCCCCGTTTGCCGTGTTTGAGCTCCCCGCTTCCGTGGTCACCGTCTCCGGCTCTCCAGTGCGGTTTGCGGTCGTACCGGAGCAAGCTGCCGACTCCGGCGTCCGCGACCAGGATGACATCTCCGCCCCGGCCGCCGTTCCCGCCGATCGGGCGGCCTCTCGGCTTCCCCTTCCGCTTGACGAACGCGACCACACCGGCTCCACCGGAGCCGCCGCGGGCGAACAGACGAACAGAATCGACGAACGAAGCCATGAGGGAAAGAACAGTAGACGAGTCCAAGGACGGAACAGCAGAGAATCCGGCGGATGCGGCCCGAACCTGGGATCACGGAAGGGCGGCCCGGAAGAGCCGCCCCACCTGGTTCTCTGGATCGCCGTCCGACCGCCTACTGGATGACGGAGACCTGACGGCGACCGCGCTTGGTGCCGTACTGGACGCGTCCTTCGACCTTGGCGTAGAGCGTGTCGTCACCACCGCGGCCGACGTTGTCGCCGGGGTGGATGCGGGTTCCGCGCTGACGCACGAGGATCGCGCCGGAGTTGACGGTCTGGCCGTCGAACACTTTCGGACCGAGCCGCTGTGCCGCAGAATCGCGACCGTTCTTGGATGAGCCGCTTGCCTTCGTCTTGGACATCTCAGCCCTCCTTCGTCTCTGCCGGTGCGGAAGCCTCGGTCTCCGCCGGCTCTTCGGCGGTCTTCTTGGAGGCCTTCGCTGCCTTCTTCGGCAGTTCGATCTTCTTGATTTCGAGACGGGTGTACTTCTGCCGGTGTCCGGCGCGACGCCGGTATCCGGTCTTCGACTTGTACTTGAAGATGTCGATCTTCGGCCCCGTGGTGTCACCGACGATCTCAGCGGTGACGGTCAGCTTCTCGAGAACGTCGTGATCGGCGATGACGGTGCCGTCGTCCTGGACGATCAGCAGCGGTGTGAACGTGACCTCGCCGTCGCTCTTGATGCGCTCGACGTCGA
This sequence comes from Acidimicrobiia bacterium, assembly GCA_029939995.1. Lineage (GTDB taxonomy): Bacteria > Actinomycetota > Acidimicrobiia > Spongiisociales > UBA5794 > JAHEEL01. The sequence continues at coordinate 7,049 of JAOZRW010000024.1, forward strand.
GGACGCCGCCCTCTTCTACTTTGGCCTGCTTGCCGCCGGCGCGAATGATGGCGTACATGATCCTTCAGTGTTCGTGGTGGTCGGGCCGACTCTCTCGGCGCGGTCATACGTTCCGCATGCGGAACGTCCGATGATGATAGCGGAAACTCGGTGTATGACCAGCGGCCGGCCCGCCGCCGTCAGTCGATGTCTTCGTGCTCGAAGCCGACGGGCACGCCGGTCGTCGCCGCCTCTTCGTGCAGGAGCACGCCCCGGCCGTTGCAGCGGGGGCACACCTCGGAGAACGATTCGAGCAGACCGGCCGACACGTTCTTGCGCGTCATCTCGACGAGACCGAGGTTCGAAACGTCGAACACCTGGGTGCGCATCTTGTCCTTCGCGAGATGCTCGCGAAGGCGGAGGAGGACCGCTTCCTGGTTCTTCTGGACCTCCATGTCGATGAAGTCGATCACGATGATGCCGCCGATGTCCCGCAGCCTCAGCTGACGGGCGATCTCCTCGGCCGATTCGAGGTTGTTCTGAAGCACCGTGTCTTCGAGGTTCGAGTGACCGACGAAACGGCCCGTGTTCACGTCGATGACGGTGAGCGCCTCGGTGCGGTCGATCACGAGGTGCCCGCCGGACGGCAGCCACACCTTGCGATCCAGCGCCTTGCGAAGCTGGTCCTGCACATGGAATCGCTCGAACAGCGGAAGCTCGTCTTCGTAGAGCTGTACTTTCTCCAGCAGGTCGGACTCGGTGCCGCCGAGGTAGTCGAGCACCTGCTCGTGGGTGGCACGGTCGTCGATGAGGAGTCGCTTGAAGTCCCTGGTGAAGTGCTCACGGATCACGCGAAGGACGAGCGGCGGCTCCTGATAGATGAGCGCCGGTGCGGTCACCGACTGCATGTCCTTCTCGATCCGGTTCCAGATGTCGCTGAGACGTTCGATGTCCGACTTGATGTCCTCGCGGGTTGCCCCTTCGGCTGCGGTGCGCACGATGACGCCCATCCCCTCCGGACGGAACTCTGCGACGAGTTCGCGTAGCCGATGCCGCTCGTCGTCCGACAGCCGCCGCGAGATGCCGCGCACCTGTGCATCGGGAGCGAGCACGAGGTACCGCCCGGCCAGGCTGATCTGATTCGTGAGCCTGGCACCCTTGTGCCCCATCGCGTCCTTGACGACCTGGACGAGGACGGGATCACCGGGCTGGAGCGCCGACTCGATGCGCTTCGGCTGGCCCTTCAGGTCGTACGCGCCGTAGTTCACGTCACCCGCGTAGAGGACACCGTTCTTTCCCGCTCCGAAATCGATGAACGCCGCCTCCATCCCGGGGAGGACGTTGCGCACCTTGCCGAGATACACGTTCCCGACGAGCGACTTGTTGTCCGAACGGGCCACGTAGTGCTCGACGAGCACGGGCCCTTCGAGGACGACGATCTGCGTCTGGTGCGGCATGGTCCGCACGAGCATCTGTTTGCGGGCCGTGTCGGGCGGCGGTGCGACCTCGAGATGAGTCGGCCGCCTTCTGCGACGCTGATCCGTCGGCTTGCGCTTCTGCTGCGTCTTCGGCTTGCGCTTCTGGCGGGTGCTCTCTTTGGTGGTGGCGGCGGGGGCGTCAGCGGTCGAGAACCGCCGAATAGTGACGGCTTCGCCGCCGACCGTCTTCACGGTGCGTTCTTCTGTGGCCGAGCCGCGGCGCACAACGCGCGCGGACTTCTTGCGGAACAATCCCATCGATGAACTCCTTCGAGGTGATCGGGACACCGGCAGGATCGTGACCCGTCTGCGTCAACGTGAGGTCGGTGGTCACAGCGCATCGGTGATCGATCGCTGTGAAATGCCGGTAGACGTTGAACGAACGGACGGGTGCCACGTGCAGGTCCCAGATCGGAAAATGGCGACCGCTCTCTGCGGTCGTCGCGAAAACGAGCGTAGCGCGCCCGCCGGTCTACTCCTGGGATTGGTCGATGAACCGGCCCCGTGGAGCGATTCTCAGCGCCTCAGAGGTCCAGCGGCTCTTGCCGTGCCTCGGACGGGTCGTAGCAACGCCGGCATCGGGCCTCGTAGGCGTCCTGGGCACCGAGGACCACCAGCTCATCCGATTGCACGACCCGCTGGGTGAACAGGCCGGGTCCCCCGCATCGGTGGCATACGGCGAGCGCCTTCGTCACGTACTCGGCTCGCAGCATGAGCGACGGAATCGGTTCGAACGGCCGGCCGAGGTAGTCAAGATCCAGACCGGCGATGATCAGCTGCTTCCCCGCCGCAGCCAGGCGCATGGCGACGTCGACGAGTCCCTCGTCGAAGAACTGCCCCTCGTCGATACCGACGACGATCGTCCGATCCTCGACCGCATGCAGGAGCTCGCTCGAATCCGCGACGGGAATGGCCGCCGTCGACAGGTTCGAGTGGGAAACGACCTGGCCATCCGAATATCGCGTGTCGATCGCCGGTTTGAACGTCTGAACCGGGATCCTGGCTATGCCGTACCGGGTGACGCGCCGGATCAGCTCCTCGCTCTTTCCGGAGAACATCGGTCCGGCGATGACTTCGATCCAGCCCTGTTCGGAACGTCGGTGCATGGAGATTGACTGTAGACGAGCCGGTCGTCTTGGACCAAGGCCGGATCGGGAGCTCTACGGGGCTTCGCTCTGGATCTCCCCCGGCAGCGGAGATCGCCGCATCCACACCGAGTGGGCAAGGCCGAGAGCGACGCTCATCGCGACGAAGACCGTGCCGCCCGACGACATGAACGGAAGCGGCAGACCCGTCACGGGCATCACGCGGACCGTCATCCCGATGTTGACGAAGACGTGGAATCCCAGAAGGGCGGCGATTCCGGTCGCCACGAGCTGGCCGAAGCGATCACGTGCGTTCGCCGCCGCGACGAGCACCCGCCAGATGATGATCCCGAACAGCACGATGACGAGGAGGCTTCCCACGAATCCCAGCTGTTCACCGACCGCCGTGAAGATGAAGTCGCTGGATTGCTCCGGGACGAAGCGGAGGTTCGTCTGCGTCCCCTGGAAAAGGCCTTTGCCGAACAATCCCCCCGTTCCGATCGCGATCTGGCTCTGGTACTGGTTGTACTGGGCTCCGAGAACGTCACCCGTCTCGTCGAGGAAGGCGGTGAGGCGGGTGATCTGGTACGCCTTGATCGCCCCGGCCTGGAACACTCCGACGGTGCCGACGATCCCGGCGACGATGAGCGCCGCCATCTGCCTCCAGGTCGCTCCGGCCACGAAGATCATCACCCCGGCGATGAATCCGAACGTGAGCATCGTCCCGAGGTCGGGCTGGAGGAAGATGAGGGCCGATGGCAGCGCCACGAGTGCCACGGCCTGGACGACGCGGTGCCATTTCATCGGCCGGGCCGCGGCCGACAGCAGCGCCGCCAGGGCGAGAATGACGGCCAGCTTGGCGATCTCGGCCGGCTGGAACCGGACCGGGCCGAACTGGATCCAGCGCTGCGCCCCCTTCACCACCGTTCCGAGCGGGCTCAGCACCATGACCAACGTCCCGATCGACGCGATGTAGGTGATCGGAACCCACCATCGAACGATCCTCGTGTCGATCAGCGACACGATGCCGAACGCCATGATCCCGATGAGGACGAACGCGGCCTGCTGCTCCACCTCGCGGGTCGGGCTGACCCCCAGCGCTTCCAGGCGGGGCGCCGACGCGGAGTAGATCATGACGAGGCCGAGCCCCGTGAGGATCAGGTACGGGATGATCAGGAACAGATCGGGACGCAGCTGCCGGTCCCTCCGGAGCAGCGATATCTGCGTGCGCTCCTGGGTCATCGCCATCAGTCCGCCTCTGCTCCGGCGACGATGGGCGTGACCGCGTCCTCACCGTTCACGAGGTACTGCAGGACCTGCCTGGCGACGGGAGCGGCCACGCGACCGCCGGACCCGCCCCGTTCGACGACGACCGTGACGACGTAGTCGGGCGACAGCACCGGAGCGATCCCCACGAACCAGGCCGTATCGACCTCCTGTACGTCCTCCACCGCCTTGATGATCTCGGCGGTTCCCGTCTTCCCCCCGACCGTCGACACGTTGGGCCCGAAGTTGGCGAACGCCTTGCGCGCCGTCCCGATGGGACCGTTCACGACCATCTGCATGTCGCGGCGAAGCGCCGGAGACGTTCCGGGAGAGAGGTCGATGGTGGCGAGAACGGTCTTCGGATTCTCGTCGACCGTCTCCCCGCTCTGATCCACGAGCTCCTGGACGACACGCGGCTTCCACAAGGTGCCTCCATTGATCATCGCGGAGAAGCCGTTCGCGAGTTGCAGCGGGGTGACGAGCACCGTGCCCTGGCCGACGACGGCGTTCATGAGGTCGCCACCCACCCACGGGCCGTTGGCCCGCACCCGGCCGGTCTCCTTCCGCTGCTCCTCCCGGAACCACTGACGATCGGGGATCAGACCCGGCTTCTCGAACGGAAGGTCGATGCCCGTCTCGGTTCCGAATCCGAACGAGCGGGCCCACTGCTGCCACAGGTCCTCGTTGTTGATGCCGTTCTCGTCGGATCGCTCGTTCCAGATGCGAAGGGCGATCTCCCAGAAGTACAGGTCGCACGACGCCTGGAGGGCGCCGTGGAGGTCGAGCGGCCCGTGACCGTTGCGTTTCCAGTCCCGGTACACCTGCGATGAGCCGTCGTTGAACTCGAACCGGAGGCTCCCCGTGCAGTTGTAGAGATCGGTGTCGGACGTGAGCGGCTTCAGCGCGTCGGGTGCGAGTGTCGTTGTCGTCGTCGACCCATTGCCACCGTCCTCGCCCGACGGCGGAGTCTCTCCCCCCGCCGGCTTGTTGCCCTCATCGACGAGCCGGTCGTCGACCGGCCGATCCATCGGGTAGATCCCTTCCTCGAGCGCCAGGACGTACGAGATAGCCTTGAACGTCGATGCCGGCGCGTACTGTCCTTGGATCGCGAAATTGGTGAACGCGTTGATCGTCCCGAGGCTCTCCCACTGTGCCTGTGTCAGCCCGTTCACGAACGCCGACGGCTCGAACGACGGGTACGAGGCCATGGCGATGATCGAGCCGTCCTTCGGATTTTCGACGACACCGACCGACCGGACCGGACACCACGTATCCGAGTGCGACACGACGATGCCGTCCGAATCGACGGCCATCACGCGCAGCGTCGTAGCGAACCGATCGCCCTTCTCGACCTCGAACCGCTCCCCGTCGACCTCGACGAGCGCGATCCGCTGCGAACGGTCCTCTCGAACGGAGTGGAGCTTCATCATCCGTTCCTTCACGCCGGAGAGGACGGTGGCAGAGCCGACGTCGAGGTCGATCCGTTGGATCGGCACGCATACGCCGTTCTGGTCGATGGGCAAACCCGGGTAGAGCGAACCGAGGACGTCACCCTCGTCGATCTCGACGGATCCGGCGGCCTCCTCGGCCGCGGCGACGGCCTCCTCGGCTTCCGCAGCGAGACCGTCGTTCTCCGGATCGGCGGCGGCAGCGGCGACCGCGGCATCAGCTTTGATCTGCGCCCGTTCGGCTTCGAGTTGCGCGGCCTCTCTTGCCAGGAAGAGCCGGGTCGGAATGCTGTCCTGCGCGAGTGCCTCGCGGCGCTGCGCCATCTCCAGATCCCTGGACAGCTCGAGCCCGGCCTTCAACGACTCCTGCAGCTGGGCCTGCACGCCGCTGTCGATCGTCAGGATGAGGTTGTCCCCCGGTGCGGCTTCCTGTTCTCCGAGGCTCTGCAGAACGGATCGGTTGGCGTCGACCTGGTACTTGATGATGCCTTCAGTCCCTCTGAGCGCCCCGTCGTACGAGCGTTCCACCCCGGCTTTGCCGACGACGTCGGTTCCCTTGACCTCGGGCCGTTCGAGGTCCGCCTTGGACGGTTTCCCGATGTACCCGAGGACCTGCGCCGCGAGATCCCCCAGCGGGTAGGAGCGGACCGGTTGGGGGATCACCGCAACCCCGGGGAAGTCCTCCCGGTGCTCGATCAGCGTGAGGGCCTGCTGCTCCGTGAGGTCCTTCGCGATGATGATCTGGGCACCCGAATTCGCCTTCTCGAAGCGCTCGAGGATGACACCCGCCGTCTGCTCCGGGTCGCCGACGAACGCCGAGAGGCGCTGTGCCAACTCGGCGGCGAAGTCGTCCTCGACGAGTCCCATGTCGACGACGGCCGCGAGCGACGTCTCGGTTCCCGCGAGGAGTTCGCCGTTGCGGTCGAAGATGTCTCCGCGGGGTGCCGGTGTGGGCACGACGCGAATCAGGTTCCGCTCCGCCACCGCCGTGTACTCATCGGTCTCCGTCACCTGGATCGCCCAGAGCCGCAGCCCGAGAACCCCCAGCATCGCCGCGAGGATGAGCCCGACACCGGCGAGTCGCCATGTTCCGTTCATCGGACCATGCTCCTCTCCTGTGGACGGATCGCGATCTTGACGAGCCAGAAGACCGGGAAGGCGAGAACGAGGTTGTAGATCGCGGGAACCAGCAGATCCCAGATCACGCCCGGTCGGCCGATGATCCCCAACCCGAAGAGCGTTCCGAGGATCATGTACGTGACGAGGCCGGCGATCGTCAACCCGAACACGCCGATCGCTACTGCCGGCGGTCCGACGACTTCACGGGCCCGCACTTTGACCGTCACGAACGCGACGACGGTGAAGGCGATCGCCCACAGACCGAGCGGGGATCCTCCCAGGAGGTCCTGGAGGAATCCGCCGGTGAACGCAGCGAACATCGCCTGCTCGGCGTCCAGATACCGGGAGATCGCGATGACGGTCAGCAGCCCGAGTTCCGGTGCGTAGCCGAGCGGTCGGATGTACTGGAACACGGTGGTTTGGATCAGCACGGCGCCGATCACCAGCCCGAGAGCGATGACGATCTTGCCGCCCGTCATTGTCGCTCCGATCCCGGATCGGTGAACGACGGCGGGTCGATGAGGGGATCCCCCGTCTCGGGGTCGGCGTCGAGCGGCGACCATCCGACGATCACCTTGACGAAATCGAGTTCGGCGAATCGTGCGGAGGGGTCGACGGTCGTACGGAGCGTGAAGCCGACATCGGCGGCTTTCGTCTCGTTCACGTATCCGACGACGACCCCGGGCGGGAACCGGCTTCCGTCGGTGATGACGATGGCTCCTTCGCGAACCGGCTTGCTCGCGTCGAACATGTCGAGGCGGAGGAGCTCGTCCCCTCGTCCGGTGACCGCTCCGGTCTGGTTCGTGTCCTGGACGCGTACGCCCACCGATATGAGCGGATCGGTGATCAGCCGGACCCGGGCGGACAACCCGGTGACCAGGTCGACGCGGCCGACGAGGCCGTTCTCGTCGACCACCGCCTGACCGACCACGATTCCATCGGCCGATCCCTTGTTGATGAATCGAATCTGATCGAACGTCGAGGGCCCCGCCGAGTAGATCCTGGCGGTGACGGTCGCGAGGTCCTCGGGAGCAGCGACGTCGTTGATGGCCTCGAGCTCGGCGACTCTCCGCTCCAACGCCGACGTCTCGCGAAGGCGATCCTCCAGACGACGCACCTCGGCTGCAAGCCGCTCGTTCTGTTCGCGCAAGCCGGCGATGTTGGAGATGCCGTCGACGAATCCGACGACCGGCCGGACGACGATGTCGATCCCGCTCTGAACGGGGGCGGCGAGCGTCTGGGCGCCGTCGCGCAGGACCGTCGTCGCTCCCCCGCTCGAGGATCGAACGTCAAACGTCGCGAGAAGGAACCCCACGGCGAGCAACGAGATGAACAGTGCGGTTGCGCGGTCGAGGCGGCGTCCTGAAGGGAACATCAGTTTCGACCCCGACCCATCTCACATGCGGCCGCTGGATTGGAGCACGACGTGGAGCACGTCGAACTCTTCCAGGACCGCCCCCGACCCGAGAACGACACTCTGGAGAGGGCGCTCCGCGGTGACGATCGGCATCCCCGTCTCGTGGACGAGGCGCTGATCGATGCCACGCAGAAGTGCCCCGCCGCCGGCGAGCACGATGCCGCGCTCCATGATGTCGGCGGCCAGCTCCGGTGGCGTCTTGTCGAGGGTGTACTTGACCGAATCGACGAACGCCTCCACCGGCTCTTCGATCGCTTCGCGGATCTCCGCGCTCGACAGCACGATGGTCTTCGGGAGGCCCGTGATGAGATCCCGGCCGCGAACCTCCGCCGCCGGCTCATCGGCATAGGGCCACGCCGACCCGATCGCCATCTTGACCTGTTCGGCCGTCCGCTCGCCGAGCATGAGGCTGTACTCCTTCTTCACCCACTGGATGATGGAGTCGTCGAGTTCATCCCCGCCGATCCGGATGCTCTTCGACACGACGATCCCGCCGAGCGAGATGACGGCCACCTCGGTGGTGCCGCCTCCGATGTCCACGACCATCGAACCCGTCGGCTCGTGGACGGGCAGACCCACCCCGATCGCGGCAGCCATGGGCTCCTCGATCGTGTAGGCCTTGCGAGCCCCGGCGTGGTAGGCCGCCTCTTCAACGGCCCGTCGCTCGACGGCCGTGATCCCGGATGGGACGCAGATGACGATCCGCGGCCTGGCGGCGAACCGACCGGTGTGGACCTTGTCGATGAAGTACCGCAGCATCTTCTCGGTCACATCGAAGTCGGCGATCACGCCGTCGCGCAGCGGCCGGATGGCCTGGATGTAGGACGGTGTGCGTCCGATCATCCTCTTCGCGGCCATGCCGACTTCGAGCGGCCGGTTGTCCCGCGTGTTGATCGCGACGACCGACGGCTCGTTCAAGACGATGCCCTGGCCGCGGACGAATACGAGCGTATTCGCGGTGCCGAGGTCGATCGCCATGTCTCGCCCTGCGAATGAAAGGAGGCTGTTCATGGGAGCATTCCCTGAGAGTGTGCTGTCAGTGTACCGGTGAGGGCAAATTGCCGCTTTGGATCAGGAGAAATAGAGGCCCAATTCCCGCTCGGCGCTCGCCGGCGAGTCCGAACCGTGGACGATGTTCTCGGTGATGACGAGGCCGAAGTCACCGCGGATCGTCCCGGGCGCGGATTCGACCGGGTTCGTGAGGCCCATCAGCGTCCGCGCCACCGAAATGGCCGACTCACCGGACCACTGCATGGCGACGACCGGGCCGCTGGTGATGAACTCGACGAGGTCGCCGAAGAACGGTTTCTCCACGTGCTCGGCGTAGTGCCGCGAGGCGAGATCCTCGTCGATCGTGAGCATCCGCATCTTGTCGAGGGTCAACCCCTTGCGCTCGAAGCGCGAGATGACGTCGCCGACGAGTCCCCTGCGCACACCGTCCGGTTTCACCATTACGAAAGTGGATTCAGTTGCCATGGCCGGGAAGGCTACTCGTCGCCGTCCGTTTCCGCCCAGGCGTCACCCGTCTCGATCCATGCGTCTTCCGTGTCGACCCACTCGTCGTCGGAGTCCTCGATCTCGGCCTCGTATCGGAGATGCACGCCGGAGGGTCTCAGGTCGGTTCCGAGGAGCGACGCTCGTGCCTCACCCGCCACGTAGAGAGAACCGGCTATCACGACGGCGCCGTCCGGTCCCGCCGCGGCGATCGCTGCCGCGACGGCATCGGGAACGCGATCGACGACCGTCGTCGCACACCCCAACGTCGATCCGCCCGAAGCTGCGATCTCGGACGGGTCGATCGCTGAAGGATCGTCGGCTGCCGTAGCCCACAGGTGATCGACGAGACCGTCCAGCGGGGCGAGCAGCTCGCCCGGTGATCGGTTCCCCCGCAATCCGATCACGAGTTGCCACGGCCCGTCCGGGAACTCCTCATCGAGCGTTGCGGCGAGCCCCTCGATTCCCTCGACGTTGTGCGATCCGTCGACGATGACCAGAGGGTGACGATGCACGACCTCAAGACGGCCCGGCTGCGTCGTCGCCTGGAGGGCGTCCCTGAGCGCTCCGATGTCGAGGGCGCGATCGAGGAACGCCTCGGATGCGGCGATCGCCGTTGCCAGATTGGCGGTCTGGTGCCGTCCGTGGATGGGGAGGTGAAGCTCTTCGTAGTCGGCGTAGATCCCGTTGACGTCGACGAGCCATCCTCCGATCGCTCGTTCGGCGTCGGCCACAGAGAACGACTCGCCGCTGCGAATCCACCTGGCGTGCGTCTCGTCGACGCGTGCCCGAACCGCGCCGACCGCGTCCGGGGGTAGCGATCCGGTGACGGCGATTCCGTTGTCACCGATGATGGCCGCCTTCTCGGCGGCGATCTCTTCGTGCGTCGTCCCGAGGTATTCGACATGGTCGAGTGCGATTCCGGTGATGACCGAGACGGCCGGCTCGGTCACATTCGTCGCGTCCCACCGCCCACCCATCCCCACTTCGACGATCGCAACGTCGAGCGCGACGGTCGAGAAGATGGAGAACGCCGTCGCCGCCGTGACCTCGAAGTACGTGACTCCGGTGTCGCTGCGCCGCTCGTACTCCTCGACGAACCAGGCGATGTCGGCGACGGCCTGCGTGAACGCCTCGGCACTGAGCGGCGTCCCGTCGATCGAGAAGCGCTCTTCGACGCGATGCAGGTGCGGCGACGTGAACGTCCCGGTCCGGATCCCGTGGGCGCCGAGGATGTCGGCGATCAGTCGCGTGACCGTCGTCTTCCCGTTCGTTCCGGCGACGAGGATGATCGGATAGTCCTCCTGCGGGTTTCCCAGGAGTTCGAGCAGACCGGTGATTCGCTCGAGGCCCGGTTTGACTCCCTGCCCGATTCGGTCGTCGAGGAACGCTTCCGCGCTCGCCCGGTCGATGATGGATGGAATGACGTTGCCCATGTCAGCCGAGCTCGGCGAGTTGCGCGCCGAGTTTGGTGAGGCGCTCGCTCGCCGCGGCGACCTTGGCTTCCTCTCCCGCAACGACGTCGGCCGGGGCACGATCCCGGAACTTCGGGTTCGAGAGCTTGGCGTTCGACCGCGCGAGATCCGCCTCAGCGTCGCTGATCGCCTTCTCGATCCGGGTCCGTTCGGCGTCGACGTCGACGAGACCGGAGAGCGGGATGAACGCCTGAACGGATCCGGCGATGACGCGGCTCACCGCGCCGCCGGATTCCGATTCGCCTTCCACGACGGTGCATCCGGCGAGCGCCGTGAGATGCTGCGCCCACCACGGTTCGGCGACGCCGTCGGGGTCGCCCATCGTGATCTCGATCGGTGTCTTCGGGCTGATCTGATGCTCGGAGCGGAACCGCCGGAGACGGGCGACGAGATCCTGCAACGTGGCCATGGACGTCGGGCCGGCGACGACGGGCGGAGTCGGCCAGGATGACGTGGCGAGGAGGGTCCCGTCGCCCAGTTCGCTCCAGAGCTCCTCGGTGAGATACGGGATCGCCGGATGGAAGAGCTTCAGCAGATCCCGCAGGACCGCACCCAGGGTTGCACGGGTCGCCGGCGCTCGTCCTTCGTCGCGAAGCGGCGTCTTCGCCATCTCGAGGTACCAGTCGAACACTTCGGCCCATGCGAAGTTGTAGAGCAGCCCGTACGCATCCGAAAACCGGTACTCGTCGAAGAGCCGGTCGAACTCCGCCGTCACGGCTGCGAGCCGTTCGAGGATCCAGGCATCCTCCGGTCCGGGATCGTCGGGATAGCCGCCGTCGGCCGGGACGTCGCGAATGTCCATGTGCTCGACGGCGAAACGCAGCGCGTTCCACAGCTTGTTCCCGAACCTCCGTGCCGCGTCCGTCCACGCTTCGTCGTAAGGGACGTCGTGTCCGGGGGCGGCAGCCTGGATCAGCGACAGGCGGAGCGGATCCGCTCCGTATCGTTCGACGAGGTCGAGCGGATCGAGGGCGTTCCCCGAGGACTTGGACATCTTCCTGCCGTCCGGGGTCCGGATCAGCCCGTGGATCGAGATGTCGGCGAACGGCGGCTCTCCGGTGAAGTGCAGCCCCATCATCATCATCCTGGCGACCCAGAAGTAGATGATGTCGAATCCCGTCACGAGCACGCTCGTCGGGTAGTAGGTGGCGAGATCGTCGGTCTGCTCCGGCCAACCCATGGTCGAGAACGGCCAGAGCTGCGACGAAAACCAGGTGTCAAGCACGTCTTCATCGGGGGTCAGGGCCGAGCTCCCGCACGCGGGACAGGTCCCGGGCTGTTCCTCGGCGACGATCGTCTCGTCGCATTCGTCGCAGTACCAGGCGGGGATCGGGTGGCCCCACCAGAGCTGACGGCTGATGCACCAGTCGCGAAGGTTCTCCATCCAGTGGAAGTAGTTGTTCTCCCACCGCTTCGGGATGAACCGGGCCCGCCCGTCTTTGACGGCGTCGATGGCCGGGCCGGTGAGCGGCTTCACCTTCACGAACCACTGGAGAGAGAGCATGGGTTCGACGACCGTTCCGCACCTCGAACAATGCCCGACCGAGTGATGGTGGTCGTCGATCTGCCCGAGGAAGCCCCGCTTCTTGAGTTCGTACCGGACGGCTTCCCTCGCCTCCAACCGGTCCTGGCCTTCGAACGGGCCGCCCTCCGCGGTGATGCGGGCCTCGGTGTCGATCACCTGGATCTGGTCGAGACCATGCCGCTGCCCGATCTCGAAGTCGAGCGGGTCGTGCGCCGGCGTGACCTTGACGGCCCCGGTGCCGAACTCGAGTTCGACGCCCTCGTCGGCGACGACGGGGATCTCGCGATCGAGCAGCGGGAGAAGGAGCATCCGCCCCACGGCGTCGCGGTACCGGTCGTCATCGGGATGGACGGCCACGGCGGTATCTCCGAGCATCGTCTCCGGCCTCGTCGTCGCGACGGTGATGAAGCCGTCCCCGTCGACGAACGGGTACTTGATGTGCGTGAGTTCGCCCACCTCGTCCTCGTGCTCAACCTCGATCTCGGAGAGCGCGGTGTGGCAGCGCGGGCACCAGTTGATGATCCGGTTGCCGCGATAGATCAGGCCCTCGTCGTAGAGGCTGACGAACACCTTCCTCACGGCCCGCGACAGCCCCTCATCGAACGTGAAGCGCTCCCGGGTCCAGTCGGTCGAGAAACCCATCGTTCGCATCTGCTCGGTGATGCGGTTCCCGGAGCTCGCCTTCCACTCCCACACCTTCTCAACGAAGCGTTCCCTGCCGAGGTCGTGGCGACTGATGCCCTCTTTGGCGAGTTCGCGCTCGACCACGTTCTGCGTCGCGATTCCCGCGTGGTCGGTCCCGGGGAGCCAGAGTGCCGCGTAGCCTTGCATCCGCTTGCGCCGGATGAGTACGTCCTGGATCGTGAGGTCGAGTGCGTGGCCCATGTGCAGAACGCCGGTCACGTTCGGAGGTGGAATGACGATCGAGTACGGCTCGCCGTCGGGGTTGATCTCGGGCCGGAAGGCGCCTGCGTCCTCCCAGATGCGGTACCAGCGCGACTCGATGTCGACCGGCTCGTAGGTTGACTTCATCATGCCCCTCGATCATCGGGTCCCGTCAGACACCCGATGATAGAGGGCCGCCGGCCGCATCCACGGAGGAGATGCACAAGGCCGGGAATCTGTGATTCCCGGCCCCGTACCACCATTCCCCCTGCTTGCCCGAACCGATGATCCTTCCCACCAGATGACTCACACGATATGGCCACGCACGGCATCCGTCGAGACACAAAGGATGTCGTTCGATGGGACTAGTCACCCGCCTCCGGCGCGCCCTCGAATCTGCGGCATCGCACTAGCGTGTGAGGACCCGCCATCGGAGGATGTCCATGACCGTACGAATCGACGCCGACCTGCTGATCCCGGGCCGCGGCGATCCCATCGCCGACGGAACCGTCATCCTCGAAGGCCGATCGATCTCCTTCGCCGGCCCGGCGGCCGACGCACCGGCCACGCCGGAAGCGGAGACGACCCGTGTACCGGTTGCGATGCCGGGGTTGTGGGATTCGCACATCCACTTCATCGGTCTCACGAACGCGGACATGCACGCGATGCTGCACACCCCGGTGGCCGAGATGGCGGTTCGCGCGGCCGCCGACGCCTCCGCCACCCTCGACGGCGGCGTCACCAGCGTTCGCGAGGTCGGGGGTTTCGGCCTCGATTTCGCCTCGGCGATCAACGACGGCACCGTCCGCGGCCCGAACATCCACGGTGCGGGACGCATCCTCTCGACGACGGCCGGACACGCCGACGGACACTCGTTCGACCTGGACTTCATCGAATCGTCGCCCCGATGGCTCGGTGAGCTCTGCGACGGCGTCCCGTCGTGCCTGAAGGCCGTCAGGAAGCAGCTGCGCAAGAACGCCAAAGTCATCAAGGTCTGCGCGTCGGGCGGAGTCATGTCCGAGATCGATCATCCGATCCACCAGCAGTTCTCCGACGAGGAGTTGCGGGCGATCGTCGACGAAGCGGGCCGGGCCGAGCGGTTCGTCGCCGCGCACACACACGGCCTTCCCGGGATCCGTGCCGCCGTCGAAGCCGGCTGCCAGACGATCGAGCACGGTTCGTATCTCGACGACGAGACCGCGGCGTTGATGGCCGAGAGGGGAACGATCTACGTCCCGACACGCTTCATCGTCGACAAGCTCCTGCAGATGGAGGCGGCGCTCCCCCGATACGCCTACGAGAAGGGGGTGATGGTCGCCGATCACCACAGCCAGGCCATGAAGACCGCCGTCGCTAACGGCGTCACGATCGCGATGGGAACCGACATCTTCACCCCCGGCTCATACGGGGAGAACGGCGCCGAGATCCGCTTCCTCCAGGACGCCGGCATGACGGCGCTCGAAGCCATCGAGGCCGCCACGGCGAACGGCCCGCTCACCCTCGGACCGCAAGCGCCGTTGTCGGGACAGCTGCGAGCGGGCTACGACGCCGATGTGATCGCGATCGATTTCAATCCGCTCGAGGACAACGGTCCGTGGGGCGACGCCGACCGGGTCACGCACGTCTGGAAGTCGGGAAGAAGAGAGAAATAGCAAGTAGCAAGTAGAAAGACACAAGCTGCAAGCTTCAAGCCGCAAGCCGGGCTCAGTGTCGATCGGCGGATAGACCGAGGCCCGGGTTCCCGCAGTCGCAGACCGAAGCGGCCCTCTTCCTACTTTCTACTTTCTACTTTCTACTTTCTACTTTCTACTCTCTACTTTCTACTCTCTACTTCCTACTCCTCTCCAAAAGCGAGCTGGGAGTCGACCGAGCGTTGTGACGCTCTTCGGCGCACCGGCCTGCGCTTCGGGACCCCGTCGGCGAAGAGCGGTTCGCCCATGAGCGCCGCGAGACGCTCCGCCATGGGCCACCAGTCGTAGCGGTCGCCGATCTCGGATGCGGCGACGTCGACGAGACGTTCGCCGGTGATGAAGTCGCCGAGGTAGCCGTCGAGGATCTGTTCGATCTCCATGCGGAAGTCGTCGGACGTGGACCGGACTCCGTCGGCGGAGAGATCGACGTCCGGTCGAAGCCGGACGACCAGGTCGTACGTCTTCGACCATTCACGCGCCATCGGCTCGACCGCGAACCGATCCTCTCCGCCGCATGCCCGGAGGTAGTAGGCGAAGTTGTCCATCACGCCGCGGTCGAGTACGAGGACTTCCGCCTTCGGGGCGAGCGTGAGCTCCTGCCGGATCTGGGACACCAGTACCCACAACTGGGCCTCGCCGGTGGCTCCTTCGTTGATGCCGAGCGGATTGTCCCGGACGACCTCACGCCCGTACTCGACGGATCGGCCCGCGCGCTGCATCGCGTTCGCGAAGCCGTGCGCGGCCGTGGTCTTCCTGATCCCGTGTGAACCGATGAACGCCACCTTGGCGTTCGTCTGCCAACGTGCCATATCGTCCGCTCAGGCCGAGCGTTCTTCCGGCAGGTCCGTCGACACGAGATCCGAGATCGGCACGAGCGTCGGATTGACCCGGTCGCGAACGACCTGCTCGTCGATGACGACCTGCGCGATGTCGGTGCGGGCCGGCAGTTCGTACATGGTCTCGAGCAGGACCTCTTCCATGATGGCGCGCAGTCCCCTCGCGCCCGTGCCCCGGTTCATGGCCTGCTCGGCGATGGCCCGGAGTGCGTCCTCGGTGATGAGCAGTTCGACACCGTCCATCTCGAAGAACTTGGCGTACTGCTTCACGAGCGAGTTCTTCGGCTCGGTCAGGACGTGCACGAGGTCCTCGACGTCGAGTTCGTCGACCGTGGCGATGACCGGGAGCCGTCCGATGAACTCGGGGATCAGCCCGTAGCCGAGCAGGTCCTCGGGCAGCACCTCGCTCAAGAACTCGGACGGTCTGCGGCTGTCGACCGAATGCACGTCGGCGCCGAACCCGACCGAGTTCTTCCCGATACGTCGCTGGATCACTTCTTCGAGTCCGGCGAACGCTCCACCACACAGGAAGAGCATGTCCGTCGTGTCGACCTGGAGGAACTCCTGATGGGGATGCTTCCGACCGCCCTGCGGCGGCACCGACGCCTGCGTTCCCTCGAGGATCTTCAGGAGCGCCTGCTGCACACCCTCGCCGGACACGTCCCTGGTGATGGACGGGTTCTCGGCCTTGCGGGCGACCTTGTCGATCTCGTCGATGTAGATGATGCCGGTCTCGGCCCGTTTGATGTCGAAGTCGGCTGCCTGGATCAGCTTGAGCAGGATGTTCTCGACGTCCTCACCGACGTACCCGGCCTCGGTGAGCGCCGTGGCGTCGGCGATGGCGAACGGGACGTTGAGGAGCCGGGCGAGCGTCTGGGCCATGAGCGTCTTGCCCGTCCCGGTCGGGCCGACCATCAGGATGTTCGACTTCTGGAGTTCGACGTCCTCGTCGGTCATGCGCTGGCCGGCGCGGACCCGCTTGTAGTGGTTGTAAACGGCGACCGCCAGGATCTTCTTCGCCTGATCCTGGCCCACGACGTACTGGTCGAGGAAGTCGAAGATCTCGTGCGGCTTCGGCAGCTCGGAGAACGAGATCTCCTCGGTCTCGGTCAGTTCCTCGTCGATGATCTCGTTACAGAGATCGACGCACTCGTCGCAGATGTAGACGCCGGGCCCGGCGATGAGCTTCTTCACCTGTTTCTGCGACTTGCCGCAGAAACTGCATTTGAGAAGCTCGGCTCCCTCGTACTTGGCCACCTGTGGTCTCCCTACCCTTCGACGGCTTCAAGGTCGCGGCCTCTGAGGACCGCGTCGATCACACCGTACTCGACTGCCTCGTCCGCGCTGAGCCAAAAGTCGCGATCCGTGTCCTGGGAGACGAGCTCGAGCGACCGACCTGTGTGCTCCGAGAGGATCACGTTGATCTCTTCGCGCGTCTTGAGGATCTCCTTGGCGTGGATCTCGATGTCGGTAGCCTGCCCCGCGACGCCGGAGACGTGGGGCTGATGCACCATGATCCGCGAGTGGGGAAGGGCGAACCGCTTCTCCTTCTTCCCTCCGGCCAGCAGCACCGCGGCGGCCGAAGCGGCCAGACCCATGCAGTAGGTGGCGACATCCGGCTTGATGAGCTGGATCGTGTCGTAGATGGCCATCAGGGCGTAGGTGGAGCCGCCGGGCGAGTTGATGTAGAGGTTGATGTCCTTGTCGGGGTCTTCGCCCTCGAGGTGCAGGAGCTGCGCCATGATGATGTTGGCGACGCCGTCATCGATCGGGGTTCCGAGGAACACGATGCGGTCTTTGAGCAGACGGCTGTAGATGTCGAACGCCCGCTCACCCCGGGGGGTCTGCTCCACGACGGTGGGCACTAGGTAGCTCATCTCACTCCTCGATTTCGGGGGACGGATCTTCGTCCTGGTCTTCGTCCCCGGTGATGTCGTCATCGGTTGTTGTCTCTTCTTCGGGCGCAACCGGCGTCAGGTCGATGGTGTTCCCATCTGCGTCGACTGCAACCGCCCCGTCGGCGATGCGCCGGAGCGCCTTCCCTCGGAGGATATCACCGACGAGTGACTCAATTTGACCACTCGATTTCAGCATCTGCTCGATCTCGTCCGCCGACGATTCGGAGTTCCCCGCGATCGACTCGTACGCCTCGGCCAGCTCGTCGTCATCGACGCCGAGCCCTTCGATCGCGATGAGGCTCTCGATCACCACACGGGTGGCGAGCGCCGACGAGGACTGTTCCTTGATCTCTTCCACGAAGCTCACCTGGTCGTGGCCGACGATCCGTAGATAGTCCTCGAAGCCGATGTTGTCGGATTCGAGACGGGCGAGCAGGTTCCGGATCCGCGCCTCTGCTTCGGCATCGACGAGCGCCTGCGGGAGCTCGAGATCGACGGCTTCGACGAGCTGGGCGACCGCTCGATCGTGGAGTTCCGACCGTGCGGTGTTGGTCTTGTGCGAAGCGATGTTCTCTTCGATCGCTGAACGGAGCTCTTCGACGGTCTCGAACTCCGTCGAGTCCGACACGAACTCGTCGGTCAGCTCGGGGAGCACCTTCGCCTTGACCTCTTTCACGAGGGCACGGAGCCGCACGGTGACGTCCTCGTCACCGATGAACCCCTTGGGGAGCGTTCCCTCTCCTTCGACGACGTCACCGACGCCGGCGCCGACGAGGATCTCGTCGAGTCCGGGGAAGAACGAGTGCGATCCGATCTCGTAGAGGAGGTCGTTCGCCGCCGCCTGCTCCACTTCGACCCCGTCGGCGAGGGCACCGACGTCGATCGTCACGAAGTCCCCTTCCTGGGCGGCCCGGTCGACGTCTTCGAGGTCGGCGAACTGGTTCCGGAGGCCGTCGATCTGCTGTTCGATCTCCTCCTCGGACGCGACGGGGGGTTCGATCTCGATGGTCGTTCCCTCGTAGTCGGGGATCGCGTCGAGCGTGGGCCAGAGCGTGACGAGAACGTCGACTTCGACGCCGCCTTCGTCGCGGTCTCTCACGGCGATCACCGACGGGACGGTCGCGGGGTCGAGCCCGCTCTCGTCGATCGCCGCCCCCACGGTCGCCGGGATCGCTTCGTCGATCGCTTCGGAGCGAAGCTCGTCGGCTCCGACCATCCGTTCGACGATCGAGCGGGGCGCCTTCCCCGGGCGGAATCCCTTGATCTTCATCTGTTTGGAGAGCTTGCGTGCAGCCTTCGACTTCGCGTCTTCGAGTTCGGCTTCTTCGAGCTGGATGGTCAGGGTCCGTTCGAAACGACCCGTCTCGTTGACCTCAGTGTGCACGTTCTCTCCATGTGTGTCGGGTGGGAAAGGGAAGATTGGGGTGGCCGACGGGGTTCGAACCCGCGACCTCCTGGACCACAACCAGGCGCTCTACCAGGCTGAGCTACGGCCACCATGCTCGCGACGTGCGGTTGTTGCACTTCGCTTGCGGTGGCTCATCGTAGCGACGCGCGCGCCCAACGATGCGTACCGACAACGAACTCCGCTCGTTTCCGTTCAGTCCTCTTCGAGCGTCGCCGGAACGAAGTCGCCGTCGAGCCACCGCAGGAACTGTTCCGTACACCTGAGGTCTTCCCCGACCGTCCTCATGTTCAGATTCGTCTCGATCAGGGCCGTCTCATACCGGTCGAGATCTTCACGGAGTTGCGCCATCGTCCAGGATTCACGCTTCGGCTTGCCCACAAGTGCTCCTCATCTCTGATCGTCTCGCTTCACCATACGAACGCGAGCCGATCCTCCGACACGGACGGACCTGTTCGAGGGAAGGGTTCGGAAGCGGGCGATCGGCACCCCCGGCACGACTCGAACGTGCAACCTGCGGATTAGAAGTCCGCTGCTCTATCCAGTTGAGCTACGGGGGCAGGACATGTGAGCCCGGACGGGCCCGTGGAGCGGGTGACGGGGATCGAACCCGCATAGCCAGCTTGGAAGGCTGGAACTCTGCCATTGAGTTACACCCGCGTGGTGCGACGGGAGGATAACCGCTCCCCGCCGTCAGTCGGGCTGGCCGGATTCGAACCGGCGACTTCTTGCTCCCAAAGCAAGCGCGCTACCAAGCTGCGCTACAGCCCGCAGACCGTTCCACGGTCGGTCCCGAATCGTACGGCCTTCGACATGCTACGGCCGGTTCGTGTCACATCCAGAGCGTACGTTGTCCCCATGAGACCGGACATCCCGAACGACCTTCTCGCCCTCGCCCGGCAATGGGACGAACTCCACCGCTGGGAGCGTTCCGAACTCGGCAAAGCCCTCCGCCGCCTCGGACTCACGTACGGCGAGATCCGCGACATCATCCCGGTGCCGAAGGGAACCCTGTCGTACTGGTGCCGGGACGTCGACCTCACCCCCGCCCAGATCGCAGCGATCCGCGATCGATCCGATCCCGGTTCCCGCATCGGGATTCCAGTCGACACTCAACACAAGAGGCGCCACGAGATCGAGCGTATTCGCGCCGAGGCGCGAACGTATGCTGAGAGCCACATCGACGACGCATTCTTCGTCGCCGGAATCGCCCTCTACTGGGGAGAAGGGGCGAAGACGCGCAACAGCTGCTCGCTCACGAATGCCGATCCTGCCGCCTTGCGAGCCTTCATCGCGTGGATTCGCTCGTACGTCGATGCCGATGCGGAGTTCGTTCTCTCTCTCCATCTCCACGAAGGAAACGACGATCGATCGTCTCAGGCCTACTGGCGGCGCCAACTTGGGTTGGTCGACGCACCGTTTACAAGGACTTTCATCAAGCCCAGGGGAACCGGTCATCGGAAGAACCAACTCCCTCACGGTGTCTGCCGAGTCCGGATGCGAAATCCCGCGGACCATTGGAACCGAATCATGGTCTGGATCGAGGTTGTCCGTGCTCACTTCGGCGCGCTATTGGCTCGCACCTGATAACCTCACCTGCGGGCCGCTAGCTCAACCAGGCAGAGCACTCGGCTCTTAACCGAGGTGTTGTGGGTTCGATTCCCACGCGGCCCACAATCCTGGACTCATACCAGGGCAGAAGTCCCCATCCGCGGGGGCTTCGTCGCGTCATGGCACAATGACGACAACCGAATAGACAGACAAGCGGGCGTGGCGGAAATGGAAGACGCGCCAGGTTTAGGTCCTGGTGGGTGAAAGCCCGTGGGGGTTCGAGTCCCTCCGTCCGCACTCAGTCGCCCGGCATGCATCTATACAGGTCGCATGTGTTGTCACGGACCGGGTTGATCAGAGATCCGGATGCCCCTCGAGGGCGTCCGCGAGGGCCCGGAGGGCGCGGGCGCGATGAGAGATCTCGTTCTTCTCGGCGTCGCTCATCTCCCCGTAGGTGCGGTCCCCGACGAGGAACACGGAGTCGTAGCCGAAGCCCCCATCTCCTCTCCGCTCGGTCGTGATGGAGCCTTCGACGACCCCCTCGACCACGACCGGATCCGCTCCGGGGATCACGAACGCCACGGCCGTCCGGAAACGGGCCGTGCGGTCCTCAACGCCGTGCATCTCTGAGAGCAGCCGGTCGACGTTCGCTTCATACGAGCCTTCCGGACCGGCGAAGCGAGCGCTGAAGACGCCGGGTCGGCCGTCGAGGGCGTCGACTTCGAGACCGGTGTCGTCGGCGAGCGCCGGGAGCCCGGTCGCCCGGGACACCGCCGTCGCCTTGAGCAACGCGTTGCCTTCGAGGGTGTCCTCGGTCTCCTCGACGTCCGGCCAGTCAAGGTCCCGAACGATCTCCCACGGATGCTCCATGGCGGCGAGGACCGCTTCGACCTCCCGGATCTTGTCGGGGTTCTTCGAAGCGACGACGACGCGGTGAACGACCTCGCTCATGCCCGCGCCGTGCGCTGCTCTTCGACGAGTTCGGCGATGCCGGCCGATGCGAGGTCCAGCAGTTGCTCGAGCTGGTCCCGGTCGAACGGATCGCCCTCGGCGGTCCCCTGGACTTCGACGAACTTGCCTGATCCGGTCATGACGACGTTGGCGTCGACGTCGGCGCCCACGTCCTCCGTGTACTCCAGATCGAGGAGCGCTTCTCCGTCGACCATGCCGACCGAGATGGCGGCCACGTGGTCGGTGAGCGGAGAAACCTCCATCTTCCCTTCGGCGATCCGTTGATCGAACGCGTCGGAGAGAGCGATCCACGCTCCGGTAATCGACGCCGTCCTCGTCCCGCCGTCCGCCTGGATGACGTCGCAGTCGACCCGGGCGGTCACCGATCCCATCGCTTTCATGTCGACGACGGCCCGTAGCGATCGGCCGATGAGCCGCTGGATCTCCTTGGTACGGCCGCCCTCGATCGCGTTGCGGCGGACCCGCTGTGGACTGGACCCGGGCAGCATGGCGTACTCGGCCGTCACCCATCCCTCCCCCGAGTCGCGCATCCATCGAGGAACGTCCTCGTCGAACGCGACGGTGCACAGAACACGGGTCTTCCCCATCTCGATGAGCACCGATCCGGGCGTCATCTCGGTGAATCCACGCGTGATGCGGACGGGTCTCAGCTCGTCCAGGCCTCGGTCTGTTCTCATCGGTCCTCCCCGATCGTGATGGTTGCTCCCGGCACGGCCAGGATGATCTCTCCGTCGTAGTTCTCCGCCGCTTCCTCGACCGCCCGTTCGGGATCGACCCCGGTGGCGAGATGCGTGACGACGAGTGTCTCCACGCCGGCGGCGGCAGCGATCTCCCCCGCTTCATACGCCGTCAAGTGGTAGGGATAGCTCTGGTCGGTCCTGCGTCCGACGATCGACGCCTCGCAGAGCAGCACGTCGGCTCCCCGCGCGAGCTCCGGAAGGTCGGATCCGGGTCCCGTGTCGCCGGAGTAGACGACGGATCCGTCCGGGGTGTCGAAGCGGGTGACGACCGCCGGCACCGGATGGACGGCTTCACCGAAGTGAATGGACACCTCGTCGATCTTGACCGTCGATCCGGCATCGACCTCGGCGAAGTCGAACACCGTGAAGAACACATGCTCCCCGGTCGCTCCTGCGAACGCCGCGAAGTGGTCCTTCGCCTCCCCGGGGGCGAGCACCGGAACCGGTAGTTCGCCGGACGGACCGAACCCGAGATACCCGTAGAGGCCGAAGAGGTCCGAGCAGTGGTCGACGTGGAGGTGGCTCAGGATCACTCCATCCAACTGCCCGGGGTCGACACGGCGGGCGAGTTCCATGAACGTGCCCGTCCCGGCGTCGAGCCAGAACGACATTCCCGCCGTTTCGAGCAGGTAACCCGAAGCAGGGTTGGTACGGGTCGGGGTCCCACCGGAGGAACCGAGGACGGTGAGTCGGGTCATGGGTCGAGGTTACCGGCGTTCGATCCCGACGGGTGACCCTGCACCGTCCTCGTAGCGCCACGCTTGCACGGAGATCCGTCCCGCTTCGACGCCGACGATGAAGTTGACCCACCCCGGTTCCGTCCCACCATCGAGGTCGGCTTCGGAGGGGATCGGGGCCGAATCCGGGTGGGAGTGGAACGACCCGACGATCTCCCAGCCGTTCGACGTGGCGTCCCGCCATGCGGCGAAGTGCTCGGCGGGATCGAGCGTGAACCGGTCCGGGGCCTCATCGAGGTTGCGCATCGGGTAGATCCCGGCGATCTCGCCCCCGGTGCCGGCGAGGAGCCCGCACGCTTCGAGCGGGGCCGCGGACCGGGCGTGGGCGACCATGGATTCGAGGATCTCCCCCGGGACGGCGACGACGTCGATCCCGAGCGATTCTCTGGCGTCCGGGAGATCGTCCGGTGTCACGACGACCCTCACGCCGTATCGCGAGTAGAAGCCGGGGTTGAGACCGCCTTCGTCGTCGGCGATCACGATCGCGTCGATGCCGTCGGCTTCGAGTCGTGCCTTCGCGATCTCGGCATCCGAACGGGTCGTGTAGACGGAGACGGTGGCCAGATCGCTCACGACAGCGGATCCCGCAACAGCGGTTGGGTCATACAGCGGCTCCCGCCGCGGCCCCGACCGAGCTCGGAGGCGTCGAGTTCGAGGACCTCGATGCCGCTGTCCCGCAGCCGCCGGTTCGTCTCCTGGTTCCGCTGGTAGGCGATGACGACGCCCGGTGCGATGGCGAACGTGTTGTTGCCGTCGTCCCATTGCTCGCGGAGGCGGCCGATGGCGTCTCCCCCGGTCGGGACGAACTCGAGGTCGTCCCGGCCGAGAGCGACTCGCAAGGCGGAGGTCAGGCCTTCACACGTCTCGATCTCGAGCGATCGAACGACCCCCGGCCGGATGACGTGCACATCGACGCCTTCGAGCATGCCGGGGAACACGTTGAACTTGTTCTCGTCGACCATGGTGAGCACCGTGTCGAGGTGCATGACCGCGCGTTCCTTGCGGAGGTGGACGACGATGACCCGTTCCACCGTGGATCGCTCGAAGAGGTTGCGGGCCAGCAGTTCGACGGCAGCCGGGCTGGTTCTTTCGCCGAGGCCGACCATGACCGTCGTCTCCGACAGGACGAGCACGTCTCCCCCTTCGATGCTCGCAGGGAACCGTTCGTCCGGACCGTCGCCGAACAGAACCGGCAGATCGGACCCGGCGAACCGCGGATGATGCTCGTAGACGGCGCGAACGAGCGTCGATTCGGGCTGGCGGGCGGGCGTCGCGAGAACGCTCAGCATGAGGCCGTTCCCGATCCACGCGGCGTTATCGCGCATGAACAGCAGGTTCGGAAGCGGCCGGAGCACGTAGTGGAAGCGGTCGGCGACGAGGTCGGCGAAGAGGTGATCGACGCCCCACTCCCGCAGCTCGGACTCGAGGAGACCGCCGATGAGGATGTCGCGGATCTGCTCGACGGGTCGTTCACGGAGCGCCGGCCGCATGGTCTCCGCGACCCGCAGGCCGACCCGTGCCGGGCTGAACACGTTGTCGATGAGGGCGTCGCGCACGTGCTCGTCCTCCATCACGTCGCACAGCAGCTCCTCGAAGTACACGACCTCGGCACCCCGGGAGCGGAGCATGTCGGCGAATCGATCGTGCTCCTCCTGGGCCCGTTCAAGCCAGAGCAGGTCGTCGAAGAGAAGCGCTTCCTTGTTCTCGGGTGTGATGCGGGCGATCTCGATGCCGGGCCGGTGCACCATCACCGAACGGAGCGGTCCGATCTCCGATCCGATATGTGGGGTGAGCCGATCCATGAGCGTCGACCCTACAGGCTCTTGGCGTACTCGACGATCCCGAGACGCGGTTCGAAGCCGAGCCGCTCGTTGACCGCGAGCATGGGAGCGTTCGATCGAGCGTTGTCGGTTCGGATCGTCGTGTAGCCGCTCCCTTTCGCCCAGGTCGCCGCCGCAGCTTTGAGAGCGAGGGCGATGCCCCGGCGACGGTAGCTGCTCCGCACCCCCGTGAGGTCTTGTGAGACGGCCGTCGGATCCTCGTCGACGAGCTTCGGCTCGGTGAGGCCGATCATCCCATTGCCGTCCAGGGCGATGAGGAATCCGTCGGCGAGCAGCTCCCGTCCGAGCGATCTCGCTGCGAAGTCCTCGAACGGAACCTCGGCGATCTCGTGGGCAGAGGGCACCTCCCGTTCGAGCTCGACGTAGAGGCGATGCAGTTCCCGCTCCCACCCGGGACGCACGTCGCGGAGTTCGGCGACGGTCGCGAATCGGATTCCCTGTGATAGAACGCTGTCGATGGCGGGCAGCCACCGGTCGGGATCGAATCGGCCGAGGTCGAGGGTGGATCGCCACCATCGGTCGACCTCGACGAACCCCGCCCGCCGGAGGAAACGATTGCTCCGATTGTCCGGCTCGTCGGCCTGGGCGAGCAGACGTCGAGCGCCTGCATCCCTCACACTCGTCTCGACCCGTTCGAGCAACGCGCGCCCATGTCCACGATGCTGGTGACCCGGGTGCACGACGACGTTCGTGATGAGCGCCCCGTCCTCGTACCACGGTGTCTGATAGAAGGATCCGGATCCGACGATATCGCCCCGGTCGATCGCGAGCCAGCGTGACTGGATGCGTCCGGAGCGGCGCTGCGCCCGCTCCCAGTCGAGGAGTTCGGCCACTGAGAGATACTCGTCGGGTTGTGCGGCGTGAACGACCCGAACGACGGCGTCGTGGTCGTAGTCGTCGTACCGGGCCAGTCGGTATTCGATCATCGGCCCCCGAGCATGGTGAAACCCGGAGACGCTTCGGCGATGTGATCGCCGCCGTGGGAGGACCAACCCACGGGTCTCCGGGTAACGGTGGTCCGAGTTGGAGTCGCCACCTTCCTCCTGGGAGGAACGGCTGCTCCTTTCGTACGGTGCGGCCGTTAGCGCCCGGCCACCTCCAGGGTCCTATACGAACTTTCAGTCAAAGTGGACCACCTCCTCTCTCTGGTATCGACCATTGTGGCACATGAATCGATTTCCGGCGACGGTATCGTGACGACTCAGCGATCGGGCGGGTGGAACATGGCACAGAGCATCGGGGTGTTGACGGCCGGAGGAGATTCTCCGGGATTGAACGCGGCCATCCGGGCGATCGGGAAGTCGGCGATCCGGAGCCACGACATGACGGTCCTGGGCTTCCTCGACGGGTTCCGGGGCTTGATGCAGCAACGCTACGTGCGGCTCGACGGCGACCGGCTCTCGGGGATCCTCACCGTCGGCGGCACGATCCTCGGCACCGGGAGGGACAAGCCGCACAAGATGGATGTCGGCGGTGAGCCGATGGACATGACCGGCGTGATGCTCGAGAACGCCGCGGCTCTCGGTCTCGATGCCCTCGTCGCCATCGGCGGCGGCGGCACGCAGAAGAACGCCCTCCGTCTCGCGGGGCGGGGGCTGCCGATCATCACGATCCCCAAGACGATCGACAACGACGTCTTCGGAACCGACGCGACGATCGGCTTCGACACGGCGCTGGCGATCGCCACCGAGGCAGTCGATCGACTCCACTCAACGGCCCACTCGCACCACCGGATCATCATCGTCGAGATCATGGGTCATAACGCCGGGTGGCTGACGCTGGGCGCAGGACTCGCCGGCGGGGCGGACGTGATCCTCATCCC
>JAOZRW010000053.1:0-1760 GCA_029939995.1 Acidimicrobiia bacterium
GAGCGAAGCGAGGGACGGAGGGGGTCAAGGCGATCCCTTCGAAGACAACGAGGTCCTGCCGTGCGCAGCGGGGCAAGGCGCGTCCGGGGACGGAGCGGACCGTCGGGCAGCGACGATGCGTTGCGGCTTCGCTCGGAGCCGTTTGACCCCCTCCGTCGGCTCCTCCGTAGCCGACACCTCCCCCTGAGGGGGAGGAAGAGGACCGGCCATTGCCTGTCCGGGAGGGGGCGGTAGCGGGAGGTGGTCGCGATGGTTGACACGGTGGGTCCTGAAATGAGGGACGGAGAGCGCGTACGCTGAGAGCATGAGGGAACGACGTAGCGGCTCGCGTCAAATGCGTGTGTTCGTCGCCGTGGCCATCGTCGTTCTGATCATCGCAGGTGTCGCCATCGGCCGTGCGGCGCTGTCGGGAGCGACACGCGACCGCGCATCGAGTGGGGACGATGACGACTTCTGGGGCATCCTGGCCGGGGCATCGCAGGGACTTGAAGAAGTGGAGCAGTACTCCTCTCTCGATGAGGCGATCGCTGCTTCCGATGTGGCCGTCGTGGGGCACATCGTCGATCTTGCTCCCGGACGCATATACGGCGATGCCGTCGAGCCCGATGGACAGGTGCCGTCGGTTTTCCTCGTCATCGAGGCGGACCGGACCCTCACCGGGTCGGCGACGGGTGGGTTGGTGTTCATCGAGCACTGGCTCGTTGATCGGCTCCCGGAGGAACTCCCCGGGCTGACATCCGGGTTGACAATGCCCGACAACAGAGTCCTTGCCGTCTTGCGTCGGCTGCCGGAGGCGTCGGCTGCGGCTGCAGTGTCGTCGTGGACCGACCCGCCGGTTTCCTTCCGTCTGGTGAACGGTCGGGGTTTGATCATCGAGGACGATGCCGGACGAGCCGAGCTCCCGCTCGATCCCGGGTTCCCTGAGGATTCCTTCCGAAACGGCGTCGTCGGTCGATCGTTCGACGATGTACTGACCGACGCGGAGATGTGACGGAGCGGCCTCGGCCACTCCGATGGTCGGGGGTGGACTGTGGCTTCACGACGCCTCTCTCCGTAGAATGTCCTTGCAGTTGGAGTTGCCGCCGTCGATGAGGATGTCCCCCTCGTCGAGGTGGGGGAGGAGCGATTCGAGCGTCGCGTCGACCGGGCGACCCGCCGGCACCATGATCCAGATGATGCGAGGCGTCGGGAGCGCGGCAACGAGCGCTTCGAGACTGTCGGATCCGTCCGCGCCGACGGCGACGACGGTCCGGACCGAGTCGGGATCCAGATCGAAGCCGACGACACGGTGGCCGCCGTTGATGAGTCGTTCCGCCATGTTGGCGCCCATCTTCCCCAGGCCGATCATTCCGAGTTCCATGGTGTCGTCTCCTGTCATGCCGCGACACCGGGATCGGTGATCGTTGCCGTAGTCGTACCGCGTTCCGGAAGCGGATCGGTTGGATCCTCGCTCGTTCGACGCGGTGCGATCGAGCGCGCGGTCATCGTTGAAAAGGCACTGTTCCGGGCGATGCCGGGTGATGTTCACGGCGACCCCGCAGATCTCCTCCTTCAGGATCTTCAATCCATACAACCGGTTTCGCCGGGAATCCATCCCAATTCTGTCATCGAGGCGACAGTGGCGTCCCCGGGGACCCGGCCTCGAGCGTTGCGACACACGTACGGCCTCTCCATCGTCTCGATGGAGACCCCGTTGATCCATCGTGTGAGAGAAGGAAGGTAACGATGAAGATGCAGGACACGCCGAGGATGCGGGTCCG
>JAOZRW010000053.1:1860-11086 GCA_029939995.1 Acidimicrobiia bacterium
GTGAGAGAAGGAAGGTAACGATGAAGATGCAGGACACGCCGAGGATGCGGGTCCGCTTCACCGTCGAGATCGACTACCAGATGAAACGGCGCGGCGAGGGTGTTCTGGTCGAGAACGACCGGTAGGCGGCCGACCGGTTCCGACCCGCGTCTCAATGGATGTTGGACGGTTTCTTCCACTCGCCCGTCGAGTCCTGGTCCGGTTCGAGCAGATAGCCGAGCTGCTCCCGGGATTCGCCCGTGCCGAACAGGGTGAGCGCGTCGCCGACTTCGAGCACGGTGTGTCCGTGGGGGATGAGCACCGAGGTGCCGCGGCGGATCGACACGAGCGTCGCGCCTTCCGGCCAGGGAACGTCCTTGACGGCCCAACCGATGATCGGCATGCCCCGCCGGAGTGTCGCTTCGAAGAACGCCGCCCCGGGCTGGTTCCTGACTCTCACCCGTTCCCGGTACATCTGCCGGTCGGTCGAGACCCCCAGTGCGTGGTGATACGCCTTGACGACCGATTCCCGCCGGAACATCCCGACGAGGTGCTTCGGGTCGTCGTCGGCAACGACGGGGAGGCGCCCCAACCCGAGCGACGCCATCCTGGCGAGGGCGGCCGACACCGGAAGCTGCGGCGTCACGGTGATCGGGGAATCGGTCATCGCGGCGCCGACCGTCACGTCGTCGCTCGGTCCGCCGAAACGCTCGAGGTCGGTGACGCTGATGATGCCCACCAGCTTGCCCTTCCTCACCACGGGCATGCCGTGATGACGGGTCTGGTCGAGGAGTTTCGAGAACTCTCTGAGGGTCATGTCCGGTGTCGCCACCACGTCGACTTCGGACATGACCTCTCCGACGTCGACCGTGTCGAGCAGATCGATGTCTTCCGCCTTGGGGAGACGGATGCCGTGTCTCGCGAGGCTCTTCGTGTACTGGGAGTCCGGTTCGATGCGTTCGCTGACGAACGTCGCGAGAGCGGCGGCGAGCATCAGAGGCAGCACCAATCCGTATCCGCCGGTCACTTCGAAGACGAGGATGACCGCCGTGAGGGGCGCCCTCGCTGTGGCGGCCAGCGCCGCCGCCATCCCGACGAGTGCGAACGCTCCAACGTCGATGCGGGAGAAGTTCCATATCGGATCGATGAGGATGGCGAAGCCTGCGCCGACCGCGCCGCCGATCACGAGCGCAGGCATGAACGTCCCGGCCGAGCCGCCGCCCTTGCGCGTGAGCGCCGTCGTGACGGACTTGAGCGCGGCGATGATGAACAGCGCCCACCAGACGTACTTCCCAGAGCTGCCCCCACCGAGAAGACTGGAGAGGAACCCTTGCCCGGTTCCGAGCGCTTCCGGGTAGACGACGCCCATGAGCCCGACGGACAGGCCCATCATGACGGGAACGACCCATCTCGGGATGCGTTCCGACAGGCGGGTGATGCTCGTGAGGTCGAGGGCTCTCAGGAACAGCGTGCCGAACAGGACGGCGAGGAGGGCGAGGATCGCGTACAGGACCAGCTGGCGCGGGTCTGAGAGCGTGTAGGAGGGGGATCGGAGGAACGTCTCTTCGCCGACGAGCGTGTGGGTCGTGACCGCGGCGGCCACCGATGTGACGACGATGGCACTGATGTGGCGGATCGCGAACGAGCTCAGGACCACCTCGAGAGCGAACATCATGCCGGCGATCGGGGCGTTGAAGCTGGCACCGATGCCGGCACCGGCTCCCGCCGCGACGAAGCTCTTCACCTGATCCAGACCGAACCCGGTGTAGCGCCCGAGCCACGATCCGATCGCACCGCCGATGAGGACGATCGGGCCCTCTCGTCCGCCGGAACCGCCCGTCCCGAGCGTCGCAGCCGTGGCCGCGATCTTCGGAGCGACGACCTTCGACGAGATATGACCGCCTTCGAGGTTCACGCCGACCATCGTCTCGGCCACACCGCCGCCCGAGACGCCCGGTCCGAACCAGCGATTCATGAGCCACGCGGCGAGGAGGCCGGCGGGAACCGACGCCACGACCATCCACTTGCCGAACCCGGCGAACTCGTCCGCCCGCTCCACGAGGTGACCGACGAATTCCATGGCCCAGACCAGCGCTGAGGCTCCCATGCCGACGAGGATGCCCAGAAGCAGCGATGCTGCGAGGAAGGCAGCCTGGCCCCGCGAACGGAGGGCCGAACGGATGCGGGAGCGGATCGTGGCCATAAGTCCATAACGGTAGCCCGCCGATCGCATAGACCGCGCTGACGGAGGGGCTCACCCGTTCTGTGGGCCGGAAACGCGCCTATGTGCGCCTACGAGCCCTGGGTTCGCAGAGTGGTGGGGTTTGCTTGCGGGTGTCTACACGGGGTGGAGGATCGGATAGTCGAAGTTCCAGATCTCGTGGTCGAGTTCCCGCTCGACTTCGTCATCGCTCAGGTTCCGGCCGACACCGACGTCGCGAGCGTCGCGGATCACGGCTGCCGCGATGTTGCGGGTGATGGCGCGCAGATCCGCCAGCGGCGGATAGAGGCCGTCACCGTTCGGATCCTTCTCGATCGTCCACGTCGCAAGCGCATCCGAAGCAGCGGCGAACATCGAATCGGTCACTTCCCGGGCCCCGGACACGAGCGCACCGAGGCCGACACCGGGGAAGATGTAGATGTTGTTCGACTGGGAGATCGTGTGCCGGCGCCCGTTGAGCTCCACGGGAGCGAACGGGCTCCCGGTCGCGACGATCGCGCGGCCGTCGGTCCATTCGAGCACGTCGCTCGGTATCGCCTCGCACTTGCTCGTCGGGTTCGACAGGGCCATGACGACCGGCCGCTCGACATGCGCCGCCATCGTCCGGATCGCCTCTTCGGTGAAGAGATCGGGGCAGGCCGTGGCGCCGACGAGGACCGTCGGCTTGAACGTTTCGATGACGTGGACGAGATCCTTGCCTCGCTCTCCCGCCAGGCCGCGCTCTTCAGCAAGGGCTGCCGGCCATGCGACGCTGTGCTGATGCTGCTCGAGCCCCTCGGACCCCATGTTGACGAGACCGATCACGTCGAACAGGGCGAGATGCTCCGGCACCTCGGTGTCCGGAACCCCGGCGGCGATGAGGGAGTGACGCAGATGGCGGGCGATTCCCACTCCGGCCGCCCCCGCACCGACCATCAGGATCCGCTGGTCGGCGAGCTTGATCCCCGTCCGCTCGCAGGCGGCGTTGATCCCGGCCGTGGCGGCGGCACCGGTGCCCTGGATGTCGTCGTTGAACGACGGAAGCGTCGATCGGTAGCGATCCAGAAGCACGAAAGCGTTGGCCTTCAGGAAGTCCTCCCACTGGAGCACGACGGATGGGAACCGGCGTTGGACGGCCTCGACGAACTCGTCGACGAACTCGTAGTAGGCGTCACCGCGGAGGCGTGGCTCGGGCCAGCCGGCGTAGAGGTCGTCGTTGAGGAGACTCTCGTTGTCGGTTCCGACGTCGAGGCTGATGGGCAGTGTGTACGCCGGGTGGATTCCCGCGCCGAGCGTGTAGAGGGCGAGCTTGCCGATCGGGATCACCATCCCCCCGACTCCCTGGTCGCCGAGTCCGAGGATCCTCTCGTTGTCGGTGACGACGATCAGCCGGACGTCTTCGTTCCGGACGTGACCCAGGATGTCGTAGATGCGTCCCTTGTGGGCCGGTGTGATCCACAGGCCGCGGCCCCGGCGGAAGACGTGGCTGTACTTCAGCGCCGCCTCGCCGACCGTCGGTGTGTAAACGATGGGGGTGAGCTCTTCGATGTGCTCGGACAGGACCTGGTAGTACAGCGTCTCGTTGCGACCCTGCAACGACGCCATGCAGACGTACTTCTCGAGCGGATGATCTCCTTTCGCCTGAACGTGCTCGTAGGCCCTGCGGACTTGACGGTCGCGGCTCGTGACCTGGTGGGGCAGCATCCCGTCGAGGTCGAAGAGCTCCCGCTCCTCTGCGGTGAACGCTGTGCCCTTGTTGTACAGGGCGTCGATGAGGAGAGCATGCCCCCGCTTCCAGACTTCCGGCATGATCCACTCGCCGTTGGGCCCTCGTTCGATCCGGTACTTCATGGCATCCTCCGGTGCTTGCGGCGCGAAGACGGGTACGAAGACATCGTCTGTCGTTCGGCGGGCGCGGACTAGGGCCGGAAGGTCTTTGCTCACCCGAACGCGAGGGCGGGGCCCGCAGGCCCCGCCCTCATCGATTTGGAACTGTCCGGGTTTCGGCCCGATCAGTTCGAGTCGGTCGTGGAAGTATCCGTCTTCGGGGCGTCATCGCCTCCGGAAGGGGTGCCTCCGTCGGTCGAGTCGCTGTTCCCGAACATCTTCCAGCCGAGGGCGACGATCGCGACCACCAGGGCGGCGAGCACGATCCACAGCCACACCGGTGTGCCGCTGGACTCTTCCTGGACCGCCTCGGTCGGCTCGTCCGTGGAGCTTCCCGCAGCCGGGATCTTGAAGGTCTCCTCGTATGCGCTGCCGTCGGCGGCAGTGCCCTTGACGAGGAGCAGCTCGGCCTGATTGTCGACGTCCGAGAGGTCGGCGGTGGTCACCCACGTGCCGTCCTCCTGAACCGTCGCGGTTGCCTTCTTGTCGCTGTTGAGCACGGCGAGTTCGACGGTTGAACCGGGCTGGAAGTTGATGCCCGAAGCCGTCAAGAGACGGTTGGGGTTGAGGGTGAGGATCACCCACGCATCTTCGACCTTCGGCGTGAGCTGGGCGACGACTTCGCTGCCCGCTTCGGCCTTGGCCCCTGCCGTCGGATCCTGCGAGGCAACGACGCCGTCGGGATCCGGATTGTCGGGATCTTCGACGAACGTGATCGTCAACCCGACCTCCTCGGCCGCCTTGGTCGCGTCGTCTTGCGTCATGCCGACGAAGTTCGGGACGATGATTTCGCCCGCTCCGGACGACACGATCATCTTCACCTCGGAGCCGGTGGCGACTTCGGTGCCGGCCGACGGGTTGGTCTCGATGACGAGACCGGCCTCGACGTCCATGCTCTCCTGCTCTTCCGAGGTCACGGTGAAGCCCGCGGCTTCGAGCTCGGCCTGTGCATCGGCCGCGGCCTTACCAGCGACATCGGGGACCGGAACGGTCGCCGGCACGTCGGGTCCGGTGGAAACGACGATGTTCACCGTATCCCCGGCGTTGACCGTGGTTCCGGCCGTCGGGTCCTGCGAGATGACCTCTCCTGCAGGCACACCCTCATCGGCGGCTTCGGTCTTCGCAACGACGAGGCCGGCGCCTTCGATGGCAGCGGTCGCGTCGGCTTCGGTCTGTCCGACGACGTCGGGAACGGTGACCTGGCCGGTGCCGGGCTCGAGGGACGCCTTGAGGTCGGCGAGGTTGTCGATCGTGACGGTTGCCAGAGCGAAGCCGGCGTCGGCGCCCACGGCGACCACGCTCGTGTACGACGTGTCTGCAACTGCGGAGAGGTCGACGTCGACGCCTGTGCCTCCGTCGGGAGTGACGGTGAATGCCGCAGGTTTCGCGGCTGCACTCTGTTCACCTTGTGCGACCTTGACATCACCCGGAGTGACCGTCACGGGCACGGCACTGGAGTTGGCAAACACGACGGCCGGGGTGGCTTCGTCGAGGTTGATCTGGTACGCCGCTGCGTTCTTGGCGTTCTGGTCGTTCGGGTCGCCGTAGCCGGAGACGACGTTCCAGGCGGTCACCGCGGCAACGGTCAGGGAGTACGTCGCTACGACGGTCGTGCCGTCGGCGTCGTCCGTGAACGTGATCGTGTACTGACCCGGGGGAACGAGCGCCGCCGTCCCGGCGTCACCGGGTTGGAGCCCCGTTCCCAGATCGGTGCCGTCGGCCGTAACCGAGACCGTCTTGTCGGTGCCGTTGACGGCTTGGATCTGGGCCTTGCCTTCATCGGTTTGTGCACTCGCCGCACCGGCGAAGATCGACAGCATGGCTGCGATCAGGCCGAGGACGAGGACGGAACTGATAGTTCGCTTCATAGGTTTCCCCTCGTTTGACTGCTTGGTATCGAGAACGTGCGCCTGGGCGCCACACCAGCGTACGTATGAAACTCGGGTATAGGTTGGAGTTCGGCCGATTCGTTCCGGTCCGATCACACGTCGATCGCCAGCAGATCCTGGCCGATGATCACGTCGCCGTCGTAGACGTCGCGCACCTCGCGCGCCATCGCTTCGATCAACTCGTACGGCTTTTGCCGCAGGTGCGTGAGTATGAGTTGCTTCGCACCCGTGTCGGCCGCGATCCGAGCTGCCTGCGGGCCCCCGGCGAGCACGTGGTCGGAGAGGAACCGGTCCGCGTCGTGGACCATCTCGTCGCCGGAGAGATACGCGCAGATGACCAGCGCATCCACGCTCCGGGCGAGGACCTCGAGATCGAGTCCGGCTACGGCGTCGCCGGCGATGCAGGCCGATCGGCCGTCGCCCTCGATCCGGTACCCCACGGCGCTCCACTCATCGGTGGCGAGGCCGAGCACATGACCGCCGTGCTCGATCCGTCCCGCCTCGAGTCGGAGTGTCTCACTCGACTCGATCACACCCGTCTTGATGTCGTAGGCGCGGAACGTCTCGGAAGGGTGGGGGATCGGGGCGCCGAGGTGCTCCGCCTCCTTCATCCGGAAACGGATGTCGGCGGCGTAGACCTGTTCGAAGAAGGTGGCGACGATCCTCCGGGTTCCCTTGGGCCCGTAGACGTTGAGCGGTCGCGTTCGCCCCAGGTTCCATGCCGACATGAGCAGGTCGCCGAGGCCGCCGATGTGATCGAAGTGGTGGTGGGTGAGGAACACCGCATCGAGATCGTGGAGCGAGACGTCGACGCGGGCGAGTTGCGTCGTCACGCCCCGTCCGGCGTCGAACAGCAGGCGGAGGCCGGCGGTCTCGACGAGCGTCGCGGGGCCCTGCCGGGCAGGGTCGGGGCGCGGGCCGCCGGTTCCGAGAAGCGTGATGCGCATGGTCGGTGAGTGTAGGAGCGGCCGGCACCGGCGAACCGGGCCGACCGCAGGCCGCATGGCGTGTCTCCCCGGCGAGCCGGGGGGACATGATGGTGTTCCGTCTACGTCTCGATCCTGGTTCCCAGGACATCGAGGAACTTCGCGATCCACTCCGGATGGGCCGGCCACGCCGGAGCCGTCACGAGGTTCCCATCGACGTGAGCGGCATCGACCGGGATGTCCATGTAGGTGCCGCCGGCGCCCGTCACCGTCGGGCCGACCGCCGGATAGGCCGTGCATTCGCGTCCGCCGAGCACGCCAGCCGCGGCCAGGACCTGGGGACCGTGGCAGATCGCCGCGATCGGCTTGTTCTCGTTCGCGAAGTGCCGCGTGATGTCGAGGACCCGCTCGTTGAGCCGGATGTACTCCGGTGCGCGGCCGCCCGGGATCACGAGCGCGTCGTAGGTCGTCTCGTCGATCTCGTCGAACGTCGCGTTCAGGGCGAAGTTGTGCCCCGGTTTCTCGCTGTACGTCTGATCTCCCTCGAAGTCGTGGATCGCGGTACGCACGGAGTCGCCCGCGGCCTTGTCGGGGCAGACGGCATCGACCTGATGGCCGACGGCGAGCAGCGCCTGGAAAGGCACCATCACCTCATAGTCCTCCACGAAATCCCCGACGAGCATGAGGATCTTCTTACCCATCGTCACCTCCCTGGTGAGACGTCGGTTGCACCTCCGACCCTATCAGTTCGAACGGCCGCCCGGCAGGCGACGCGACGGCCGACATGCTGTCGATCGCGGTGGCGCATAGCATGGAGACGTGACCGACACACGGGACCCCGAACCGGCCGAAGCCACAACCCCCGACATATCGCCGACTCCGGCGCTGACCGGCCGCGCCCGGATCCGATCGATCGGTCTCCCCACGGAACACGGCGGCTGGGGTTTCACCCTCGAACCGATCCTGCTCGGGCTCCTGGTGGCCCACTCGGCGACGGCGTGGGAGATCTCCGCTGCGGCACTCGGCATCTTCCTCGCACGGCGTCCCGTGAAGATCTTCTCCACCGATCTCGTGCGCGGCCGCTGGCTCCCGCGGTCACGGATCGCTCTCGTGTTCTCCCTCATCTACGGCGGATTCGCCCTCGCGGGAGCGGTCGGGGCGTTCGTCACGACGGAGGGCCCGTTCTGGATCCCGGCCCTGGTCGCCGTCCCGTTGGCCCTCTATGCGCTGCGCGCCGACGCCCACAGCAAGAACCGGGCGCTCGCTGCGGAGCTCTCGGGTTCGATCGCCATGGGTGCCACGGTCAGCGCGATCACGATCGGCAGCGGGTGGGACCTCGCTCCGGCGTTCGGTCTGTGGCTGGTGCTGGCCGCCCGCGACGTCGCCGCGATCGTGTTCGTTCGCGGCCAGGTGAGGCGATTGAAGGGTCGCCCCACCGGGGAGACGGGGATCTACGCCGTGCAGATCGGCTCGATCCTCGTCGTCGCGGCAGCGGCGGCCTTCGGGTTCGTGCCGTGGCTCGGCGTCGTTGCCATCGCCGGAGTCGGACTGGTCGCCGTCGTCTCTCTCCGGCGCCCTCCGGTCGAAGCGCGGGTGATCGGCTGGACGCAGATGGGCGTGGGGCTGATGGTTGCAGTCGTCACCGCGGTCGGAGTCAACCTCGGAATCTGAAACCTCCGGCCGACGGTGGCGTCTCAGGTGAGGATGCCCGTAGCGACCACAACTGCGGCGAACGAGGCCATGACCCCCGTCATCGTCAGGACGTACGTGCGCGCCTGATCCCTCAACGCTTCGTGAAACCCCTCGAGCTTGTCGTCGAAGCGTGCCATGTGCGCTTCCAGACGGTCGATTCTCGTGTCGATCCGGTCGAATCGTGCATCGATCCGGTCGAACCCGGCATCGGTGTCACTGATGTGTGCGGCGAGGCGTTCGCTGAGATTGGCGATGTCGGTCTTCGTAGCGGGGTCGGTTTCGGTTGAGATGTGACTCATCAGAATCCCTGCAGGCTCTGTTCCGAGGACTTCCTCGAGTCGAGCATACAGGAGGTTTCGGTCTCGTAGGCTGGACATGAACGGCTCCCTTCTTCATGTCCTCCATGGTCAAAGTACCGGGCGCCTATGACGGAAATCAGTCTGAGAGCCGTCGTTCGACGGCAGCGGTAACCGCAGCGGACAAGCGTCGAACACTCACGAGCGCCGCATCGTGGCGATCGACGATCTCCGAGGTGTCTCCTTCGAGACCGGTCAAGTTGATGCGGACGTTCAACGACGCTCCTTCCGCTGCTGCAAGCGCGCACGCGGCACCGACCCCGGCGTCGGTCACCGAGTTGGGGTTGCCGTCGCGTG
>JAOZRW010000101.1 GCA_029939995.1 Acidimicrobiia bacterium
CGGAAACGGCCATCTTCTCCGCATCAACCTGTTCACGTCGCAAAACGATGGATCGTGTCCTTTCGGCAAGCGTGCAAAGGTTTTTTGCGGGGCCGGGCGAGAGGACTGGGAAGGATGGGGGGATCAGCGGGCGGGGGCGGAGGCGGAGGCCGAGCAGCTGCTGTCGAGCGTCTCCCGGTAGTTCCAGGGCATCCAGTCCTGCGGGTTCGAGGACAGCTCGCCCGCGTGCCGCTCAAGCTCGGTCAGGTAATCGAACGGATTGGCCCCGCACAGTTCACAGGTGTAGATCAGGCTCATAAAGAGATCGCCAACTTGGGCGCCGTTCTCGGTTTTGTAGAAGAGCGAGTTCTTCCGGTGCAAAATCACTTTCTTCAGGGCACGCTCGCAGATGTTATTGTCCAGCGGCGCTCCCGGCACTCGCAAGAACAGTGTTAGCTTCTCCCAGTGTTTCAACAGGTAGGTGATGGCCCTGCCCAGCGCCGAGTTGGGTTCGACCAGCCGGTCCTCGAACTGTCGGTCGAGCCAGGTATGAAGCTCTTCCATGATCGGACTGCTGTGGGCCTGATGATACTCCAGACGCGCCTCGGGCGACAGATTCCGCTCCCGGACGATCGCGTCGTTGCGGTAGACTGCCGCCAGGGCCTCCAGCACATGGCGGCACTCCTCCGGAAAGCGTTCCGCCACCTCAACGAACTGGCGCCGCCCGTGGGCCAGGCAGTTTGCCACGATCGTCTCCAGCTCGGCAGGCAGATTGCGCGACAATGCGTCACACATTTGGATCGGCGGGGCCAGAGCTGCGGCACGCTCGGCCAGCACGTCCTTCAGGTTCTCGCCCGCGTGCTTCCGGCCGCTGAAGAACAACGCGATCCGGCGGCCTTCGCGCGTCGACACAATGCCCGACGTAAACAGGCCGCTGCGAGACTTCTCCTTCGCAATGCCCGCCGCGGCGTCTTCCGCCGAAGTCTTTTGCTTGGCACGCTTGCCCATCAGCGCCAAGATCCTGACCCCGCTATCATCATTGTAGACGACATCACCCTGAGCGCCTTGCCGAAGCAATTCGGCGAAGACCGGCTCCAGATGCCGCGCCTGGGTGTGGATGATGTCCCACTGAGTCGAGGCCGGCAAGGGAATGCCCAGATTCCCTTGCAGGCCTTGCAGGCGATTGAACGGTAACCCACTACCGTACTTCAGCAGAGCGATCATGCTCCCAGCCGTCGCATCGTACTTCCGCGTGCCGATGCCCTCCGGCGGTTCGGCCGTGAATACCTTGCCGCACAGACTGCACCGCAGCTTCTGGAGTTTGTAAACCTGCGCCTGCAGGGGCGACTGGCCGGTGATCCGCACCAGCACACCGGGACGCGACGTCTCGTAGACCGTCCCCTCGCCGCACTCCGGGCAGGCGTCGCCCGGCTGCAGCGATTCGTGTGGCACGTCGATCTTCTCGGCGCCCTCATACTCGTCGGCCCCGTTGCGGCCATGGCCTTGGCGCGGCTTGGGCAGATCGTTCTTGAGTGTTGTTTCCGTGTCCGTTTCGCAGGACGAGTCCGGCCCGGCGTCTTCCTCACAAGACGGCGAAGTTTCGGAGTCCGGCTCGCTGCCGAGCACCGCCTCGGTCTTCTCCGTCTTTACACCGAAAAGTATCTTTCGCAGTCGAGCGATGCTCGTGTTTTTCGCCTTCAACAACTCAAGGAGGCAAACGTACGATTGGAACACCGTCTTGATACTCTCATAGTCTTCGTCGCGGAATTGTTTCGCCTCCGCGCGTCGGAGAACGTCTTCCAGTTCGTCCATGTTCATCTCGACAATCTTCGGTTGCATCCGCATCATCCTACCTGCGACAGCACCCGGCGAAACCTCGATACCGAGGGCAGCCCGGCCTTTCCTTGGCCGGGCAGTTGGTCCACGGCTGATCGGCCAAAAGCATAACACGCGGTCCCCAAAAGCGCAAGAGCAATTTGGCACGATTCCTTCGTGTCAATCAGTCGGATGGAGCGGACGCCATACCGGCGCCGCCTGCGTGGCTTCGGGATTACCTGCCGAGAGAAGGACCTGCAGCTGGTGTGCCGCCAGCGTCTTGGCCGCCGCGGTGGCGCTGGCCGGCCACCAGGAAAATCGCCCGCTGGAGAGCCGCTTATGGCAGAGCCAAAATCCCTGGCCGTCAT
This sequence comes from Acidimicrobiia bacterium, assembly GCA_029939995.1. Lineage (GTDB taxonomy): Bacteria > Actinomycetota > Acidimicrobiia > Spongiisociales > UBA5794 > JAHEEL01. The sequence continues at coordinate 2,163 of JAOZRW010000101.1, forward strand.
AGACCAGGATCTTTAACGCCGTCGCCCGCCGGTTGCGGAATACGAAGACCCAGCCCGTGAACGGGTCATACCCGAGCGCCTCTTCGCACAGCCGGGCCAGACCGTCGATCCCCTTGCGGAAATCCGCCGGCTCGACCGCCACGACCACCCGCATCTGAGGCGTGATTTGGATCATCCGTCCAGACCCCAGAAGCTCCGGCTCAGTGCCGCCAGGTCCGGCGGCGCGATGCCTTTCAGATGGACCCGCATCGTGGACCCGCCGACGTCTTCCAACTCCAAAGTGCATTCGCACGCCCCGGCCCATGCCGGAGAGGGCAATTCGAGGAATGCCGCCGAGGCGGTCCTCGGAGATGCATTGCTAGCAGTGGCAGCAGGCGTTGCCTCGACTCGTTCTTTGAGCGAGTAGTAGTCGAGCCGTAATGCCCTGGCGGTCCGATGGATTCCATACGTGCCGGCCATCTTCACCGCCGCTGCCCACAGAGGGTCAGGGATTCGGGCCGAGCGAGACTTCCTCGCCTGACGCCAATTCTGGAATCGCCGCCGAACACCCTCCAGTCGAGCAGGAAGCCCGCGTGTCTTCTTGGTACCCATCTGCTGTCCTCCACAAGGTTCTGCGCCCACAGCCGACGATACCATACCGGTCAAAATGATTCATACACGCTTGCCGAAAGGACACGTACAACCTGCTGGTCCACATGCGCCACAACGTGGCCGACCCGCTGCCCGAACCGGTCGGCGGGGAGGTGCCCTCAGAAGCA
>JAOZRW010000054.1 GCA_029939995.1 Acidimicrobiia bacterium
TCGCCTCCCCCTCCCCACGTGTTTTCTCGCGAAACGAAACGGGGGGTTGAGCGCGAAACGATGCTCGGAGGCGCTCAGGACGAGGCGAAACGCCCAGGGATTGGGAATACTTTCCAGGCTCCGGCGGAGATCGCCGGGGACGATGAGGAATGACGCGGAAACGCCGGCCTCGGACGATCGTTCCGGCGCTCGAGCGGTCCGTACGGTCAGCGACGTGGATCGAGCCGACGGACGAGGGGACGATGAGGACCGCGGTGCGTCTCGCGGACGATCTCGACCGGATCGACGATCTACTCGGACAGATCGACAAGGGGATCATGTTCTCGGATCCGAAGACGACGTCGGATCTGATCGGGAAACGGGCGTATCTCGCCTCGACGCTGCTCGGCTACTTGAAACAGTTGTCGTTGACGCCGGAGACGAGGAAGGCGGGCGACGGTGACGGATCAGACCCGATCGAGATCCTCCGACGGCTCGTTGGTAATCCCGGAGACGTTCCGGGATTGGGATCCGGAGAATCTAGCGGCGCTGCGGGGAAGCGTCCGTCCGCGGATCGGGACGACGCCGCCGGAGGGGATCCCGTCTCACGTTGAGGCGGTAGCGGCGCTCGCGGCGCTCGCCGGACTCGAGCCGTGGGAATGGCAATACGAGGCGCTCCGTATCGCATTGTCATACTCGCCGTCCACGGCGCTATTCCTGTACCGTTTCGTCGTTCTGCTCGTCGCTCGTCAGAACGGGAAATCTCGCCTCCTGCTGCTCCGGATCCTCGCCGGTCTGTTCCTATTCGATGAGAAGATCATCCACACGGCGGCGGATAGGGCGCTCCCGCGGGCGCTATTCGAGGAACTCGTGCACGCGATCGAGGACGTCCCGGTGCTCCGGAGGAACGTCGAGAAGATCCGGTTCGCGAACGGGACGGAGGAAATCGTGATGAAGGGCCGAGCCTCGTACCGTATCACGGCGCCGAGACAGGAAGCGGCGCGGGGATGGACGATTGATCTGCTCGTGATCGACGAGGCTCGGGAACAGCGCGACGACGCTGTTCTGTCGGCGGGGCTCTATACGCAACGGACGAGACGGAACGCTCAACTCTGGCTCGCGTCGAACGCCGGGGATCCGGACTCGGTCGTGCTCCGCCGGTTCCGTGATCGGGGGATAGCGGCGGTCGAGGATCCCGACTCGGATCCGCGGATGTGTCTGCTCGAATGGTCAACGGACGCCGATCCGGAAGATCCGATGGGATGGGTCGAGGCGAATCCGGCGCTCGGGACGGCGATCACTCCGGACGCGTTGATTGAGGAACTCCGGACGGATGATCCTCAACGGTTCCGGACCGAGGCGTTGTGTCAGTGGGTCGAGACGGCGACGCAGACGGCGGTCCCGTTGGACGCGTGGATCCGGTGCGGTGATCCGTCTATGGCGCTCACGGTCCCGTCGCCGGACGATCGGGTGATGATGGCGGTAGACGTCGATCCGGCCAGGCTCGAGGCGGCGATAGTGATCGCGGTGACGAAACCGGATCCGGACGCGAAGACGATCGTCGGTGTCGCTCAACGATGGGTATCGGAGATCGGTGTGGACGAGGACGAGATCGCCGCCGCGCTCTCCCGGTGGGCGGATCTCTGGTCCCCGGAGGCGATCGGATACGACCCGTATACGTGCTCCGGATTGATCGAACGTCTCGAGCCGGATACGTATCCGACGGAGCCGGTCGCCGGTGTGAAATGGGTTAACGCGTGCGCGGCGCTCTGGGATGTGACCGTGAATGAGTCGATCGTTCACGCCTCCGACCCGTACCTCGACGCTCAGATCGCATCGGCGGGACGGCGGGACGTCGGGGACGGGACGTTCCGGATCGCTCGCCTCGAGTCCCATATCGCGCTCCCCGGTGTGATGGCGCTCGCGAGGGCGATCTATCTCTCGCTCCGTCCACGGCGCACGTTCGAGATCTTGTAGTCTCACGGTCACGGATCCCCGGACCGGCGCTCCCGATCGCCGGATCCGGGGATCCGTCTCGAGATCGTGTCTGTACGAGCCGATCTAAGGCGATTTCATTTCCCGTCCGGTATCGGGACGCCGACGAAACGGCGGCTCTGGGCGGTTCCAGCCGAACAATAGGAAACGCCGGCGGCGGAGATCGGTCCGTTTCGTTCGGTGAATCGTTGACGAATCCGAACATCGTACGGTACGCTCGCGACGTGATCCGTGATCGAATACGCCGCCTCCTATCTCCCGAAACCCGTTCCGTGACGCTCATCGACCCGTCAACGATGGAGATCATCGTCCCGGACGGAGGCGGGATCGCTTCAACTCCGGCGAAATCGCTCGCGGTCCCGGCGGCGTACGCGGCGGTCGCGATGATCGCAGACTCGGTCGCCGCTCTCCCGTGGAACTCGTACCGGGGGAACGTCCCGTCCGATCCGGTTCCGCCGATCCTGCGTCGTCCCGACCCGTTCTCAGGGTTGCAGCGGACGAGGCGTCAGATCGCGACGGCGCTACTGCTCGACGGGAACGCCTACTGCTACTTGACGGCTCCGGGACGTGACGGATATCCGACGGTCGCGATCCCGATCCCACGGTCCGAGGTGACGGTGAAATGGAACTCGACGAGGACCCGTCCGATCTACCGATGGCGCGGGGAAACGCTCGTCGAGAACGAATCAATCATGCACATCCGGATGCTCGACGCTCCCGGAGCGCTCCGGGGACTCGGACCGATCGAAGCGGCGCGGATATCGGTCGCGGGGATGATCGAAGGGGAACGCCTCGCGACGGACGGCTACTTGAACGGCGGCGTCCCGGACGGCGTCGTGACGGTTCCGGGGAAACTCACGGAGCCGGAGGCGGATCAGATCCGCTCGGGATGGGACAAGCGTCACGCCGGGAAACGCGGCGTCGCGTTCCTGACCGGCGGTATGACGTGGACGTCCACGCGGATGTCGAACGCGGATATGCAGTTCCTCGAATCCCGAGAGTTCTCGATCCGTGACGTCGCTCGTATGTTCCGGATCCCGGCGGCGTTACTCAACGCCGTCGCGGACGGCGGCGGGATCACGTACCGGAACCTCGAGGGCGTATGGACGGAATACACGCGCACGGCGATCGAACCGATCGCGGAACGTCTCGAGGAAGCGTTCTCGTTCCTGATCCCGTCCACGCGGGAGATCCGTCACGATTACGGTCGGCTCTTGCGTGCCGACGTGCAGACCCGATACAACACGTACGCGATCGCTCGTCAGAACGGGATATTGACGACGAACGAGATCCGGGCGTCGGAGGGACTCGATCCGTTACCCGGAGGGGACCGGCTCGATTTCCGGGCGCCGGATACGGAGACGGCGTCCGAGCCGTCCATAGCGGAGGTAGACGTAGATGGAATCTAGAGACGGCCGGGATCTGATCCTCCGGGCGGTGACGCTCGTTGACGCTCCGGTTACCGAACGGGTGATCGAGGCGAGGATCGCTCCGATCGACGAGCCGGTCGAGATCTTCCCCGGATATCGGGAACAGTTCCTCCCCGGATCGTTCACACGAGCCGGGAACGACGGACGGATCGCCGTGAAACTCGAAACGGGACTCGGTCACGCCGGTCCCGTCGTCGGGCGTCTCACGGATCTCGAGGAACGCTCCGACGGCGTGTACGCGAACCTCCGGATCTCGGAGACGTCGGACGGCGACGACGCTCTCGCGCTCGCTCGGGATGGGGCGCTCGGCGTCTCGATCGGGTTCCTGATCGGTGACGATGCGGCGACGAGGACGGTACGGGACGGGGTAGAGACGACGGTCATTTCCGCCGTCGATCTCCGCGAAGTGACATTGACGGGGACTCCCGTCTATCAGGATGCGGAACCGATAGCGGTCCGCTCGGCTACAAGGGAGGATCCCACAATGGACCCGAACGAAACGAACATGAAGGTTGAGAACGCTCAGGCTCCGGACGTGACGGAACAGATCCGCTCCGCGGTTGATGCCGCCGTGGATGAGATCCGCGCTGCGGCGGTGCAGACTCCGCCGGTGATCGAAACCGAGGCGCGCGGCTACGAGTACCGATCCATCGGTGAGTTGATGGCGGATACGATCGCTCACGCTCGCCGGAAATCGTCGGCGGCGACGGAACGGCTCGAACGGTCGATCAACGAGGGGATCGTCGAGGCGGACGGATCCGCGATCAATCTCCGCTCGTTCCCGGACGTCGGGAACTCGGTCGGGTACTCGACGCCGAACGAGGTCTACGTCCCGGATCTGCTCACGCTGCTCCGCGAGGGACGTCCGACGGCGGATCTGTTCAACTCGCGGAGCCTCCCGGACGACGGAAACGCCGTGCAACTCCCGATCGTCACGGAGGGGAACACGGTCGGCTATCAGGACGGCGAGGGCGTCCCCGTCTCGTCTCAGGCGCAACAGTGGATCTTGGACAACTATCCGAAGGCGACGATCGCCGGAGGTCAGGGCGTCACGATCCAGGCGTCGCAGTGGTCCAACCCGACGTACATGAACGAGGTCGTCTCCGATCTCGTCTCCGCCTACTCCGAGTTCCTCGACTGGGCGACGATCAACGGCGACCCGGCGGTCGATACCCCGGCGTCGTTGACGGGTCACACGGGGATCCTCAACGCCGGAGCGACAGAGGTCCCCGTCGGCGGGAACGTCGTCGAAGCGCTCAAACTGTTCGGTACGGCGTGGGCGGCGGTGTACGCCGGTTCGAGGCGGTCCCCGATCGCGGCGGTCATGAACTCGGACGTCTGGGGCGATTTCCTCAACGCGACCGACACGGAGGGTCGTCCGCTCGTGACGACCGACTATCCGGCGAATCCCGCGGGTATCGGGAATCCCGCGTCGATCGCCGGTACGATCCGGTCGATCCCCGTCGTTCTCGACGACAACGCGCCGACGGGACTCGTGATCGTCGGCTCGTTCCGGGACGCTCTGTTGTACGAGGATCAGGCTCGTCCGGCGCAGATCGCGTTGACGTACCCCGACGTCCTCGTGACGGACGTCGCCGTGTACGGATTCTCCGCTCTCGCGATCAGGCGCGGTGCGGCGTTCGCGGTGCTCTCGGGGATCACGAGTTAGACGATGGGTGAACGTCTGATCTACAACGCGACGGAGCGGGCGCGTAAGGCGTCCGCTCCGAAGCGGCGTAGGAAACGGAAATCGGACAAGGCGACGGAGACGCCGCCGCCGTCCGAGCCGACGCCGGTACGAGCGGAGGACTAGCAGATGGCGGACACGCTCCGATATCTATCGGAGGTCCGGGCGTTGATCCCGGACAACGCTCAACAGCTCGTCGCGCCTCAGGACGTGCGCGAGTATCTGCTCGCTCTCGAACCGGACCGCGGAGGGTACGTCCTCCCGACGTCCGCCGGTCCGGTGACGTTGACGCTCCCGGCGGCGGGCGAATGGGTAGAGATCAACTCGGTCACGCTCCCCGGACTCGTACCGATCGGCTATCCGATCCGATGGGCGAACGACACGAACGCTCGTCCGGTCCCGGCGTGGGGCGGGGAAGTGACGGTCCCTGCCGGTCATACGCGAGCGGCGTACGTCACGGCGGCGCTCTCGCTCGACCCGGACGCCACGAACACGGACGATTTCGAGTTAGGGATCTCCTACGGCGGGACGATCGACCCGGATTCCGTCGAACGGTTCAAGGTCAAAGACACGGCGGACATCGTGACGGTCACGGTGATCGCCGGAGCGCCACTCGTCCAGGACGGCTCGACGTACGTAGCGGCAGCGGTCCGGAACCTCAACGGGGCGCGGGACGTGAACGTCTACTCGGCGTTCCTGCTCGTGCGCGGATACGCCTACGAAACGGAGCCGGTATGACCCTTCAGGCTCAGGCGGTGCAGATCACGGACCAGACGACGGCGATCAATTGGACGACGGACGGCGGTGATCCCGTCGCCGGGTTCGAGATCGCCGTCTCGATCGACTCCGCTCCGTGGATCGGGATCGCGACGATGAACGGGACACTCCGCTCACTCTACGACACCTCCGGGCTGTGGGGAACCGGAGCGGTCCTCGACTACCGGGTCAAAGATCGCGACACGCTCGACGAGGGGACCGTCACGGTCACGATCCGTGACCTACAGTCGCCTCCGACGTACGGTCCGCCTCGACCCGACGCCGACGTCGCTCGGTATACGAGCCTCGAGACGGTGAAACGTCGCCTCGGGATCCCGTCGTCCTCGACCGAGCGGGACGCCGATATTCTCGAGGCGATCATCGGAGCGGAGATCGCTATAGATTTCGAGTTGGGTCGATCGTTCCCGGATACGGGGACGAATCCGGCGATCCGCGTCGTACCGGCTTCGATCCGGATGCTCGCGACGTCGGCGGCGATCGCCGTCTACAAGGCGGCGGATTCCCCGTACGGGACGGCCGGTTCCGATGAATGGTTCGGGGCGATCTCCGTAGCGGACGTCGCGTCGCAGACGATCCGCCGGTCGCCTCTGATCCGAGGGCTTCAAGTGTCGTTCGGGGTGGGATGATGGGGATCCGGACCGATCTCGCGGCGTTCCTCGAAACGCTCGTCGATCCGGCGACTGTCGTCTACGCGTATCCGGTCGAAATCCCGGTCGTCCCGTCGCTCGTGATCGTCCCCGGATCGGAGTATGTGACGCCGCTCACGTTCGGACGTGACGGGACGGCGGAGACGGTCGCCTACTCGTTCGAGATCCGGATATTGACGCTCCGGACGCTCCCCGATGAGGCGCTCGACGTCCTCGAGACGCTCCGGAAGGCGATCACGGACGGGATCTCCGGATTCCCCGGTGCGCGGTGGATGAGTTTCGGAGAGATCGGGGAAACGACGGTCGGGGATATCCCGACGCTCGGCGGTACGGTAGAGATAGCGATCAGGACAGGGGATCAGATATGACAACAACGCCTACATTCATTCCGGGGTATCTCGCGGAGATCGAAATCAATCTCGTCGATTTCACGATCGTCGGGAACGTGCTCTCGCTCGATTTCGCTCCGACGGTCCTCCCGAAACCCGTCTTCGGACAGCAATACGCGAACGCGATCGGCGGGCAGATCACAGCGACGCTCTCGGCATCCGGTCACCTATCGACCGAGATCCTCCCGAGTCTGCTCCCTCTGATCGAATCGAACACGTCGGTTGATTTCACGATCACGATCGGGGAAGCGGGCGGGACGATCGACGGCGGGACGTTCTCCGGGAAACTCGTCGCGTCGGGACTCTCGATCACGGACGACGCTACCGGCGAATGGGAATGGTCCTTCGACGGAACGACCGACGGTCCGATCACGTATACGGCTCCGACTCCGTAGAAGGGCTCTCGGATGGGGACCGCGCGTCCGAAACCTTCCAAGTGGTCCGCGGGCGGGTTAGAGATCGAGGGATTGTCCGAGTCGATCTCCGCGATCCGCCGGTTCGACCGGGACGCGTCGAACACGATCCTGCGGGCGATGCGGCGCGAAACGAACGTGATCCGCGACCAGGCTCGGAACCGGATGATGAGGCGTCCGTTCGGCGGGACGTACAAGCGGAAACGTCCTCAGATCGGGACCGGCGGCGGGCAGCGGGAACGGGCGATCGTGCTCCGCCGCTCCCGGTACCCGTGGGCGGTCGGGGCGGAACTCGGCTCGTACGTTTCACGGATCCCGGTCCGTCAGGGTCAGGGCCGATACGGGACGCGGGCGATCCCTAACCGGAGGATGTCTCGTCCACATTGGGCGACGTACAAGGGATTCCCCGCGAGGCTCGACCGGGGACATTCCGGGACGGCGGTCCTCCCGGCGATCCGGATGGAATTACCATCCTGGGAGAACGTCTTGGTCCATGAACTCAACGATCTCATGGCGGGTCTGCTCCGGCGGGAGGGCGTGGACGTAACGAAGGGACGGTAGCGGATGGCTAAGACGACGGCGGATCTCTGGTTCCGGTTCTTCTCGGACACGAAATCGCTCGATAAGGGAACGCGTCAGGCGCGGACGAATCTCTCTAAGACGGAGAAGGCGGCGTCGGCGGCGACACGCGGCTTCTCCGGGATGCAGAGGGCGTTAGGGTCGCTCGGACTCGCTCTCGGTGCGCGGGAAATCGGACAGTGGGCGTATGAGGCGACTCAGATGGCGGAGACGGCTCAGATCGCGGCGGCGTCGGCGGATAAGGCGCTCGGTCCCGCCGCTCAGAGACTCCGGAACGATTTCGAGAATCTCCGGCTAGTGATGGGGATGAACCGAGGCGAGTTCGATCAATTGATCGCGACCCAGGGTCTGATGGTGACGGGACTCGGAGCGTCTCAGGACGCGGCGGGGGAACTCATCGGAGAGTTGATAACGCTCGGCGGCGATCTCGCGACGTTCAAGGGCGACGTCGGTTCGACGGCGGTCGCGATCGACGACGTGACGGCGGCGATCCGCGGAGAATTCGATCCGCTCGAGAAGTGGGGCGTGAAACTCAACGAGGCGAAGATCAAAGCGAAGATCACTCAACGCGAGGGAACCGATCCGCTATTCGCGTCGCTCTCCGAAGGCGAGAAGCGGCTCATAGCGATCACGGAACTCATCGAGGAAGGCGCAGCACCCGCGATCGGTTCGCTCGGGGATGCAGCGGCGACGGCGGCGGGACAGACGAACGAGATGAATACCCGTCTCGATGACATGCAGATTGAGATAGGGACGCTGCTACTCCCGGCGATGGTTGAACTCACGACGTGGACGCTCGGGTATATGCGGGCAGCGACGGAGGCGGGGAAGTCAACGAACCGATGGAACGAAGCGGTCGCGCTCGCCGTCCGGTTCACGGGAGATTGGCTCTCGAGGACGACGGTTCTCGGACTCGTGATCCGGGCGAACATCGACCGGATCAACAGTTGGGGACGTTCGATCCGGAACGCCTACGAATGGGTCGCGCGGTTGATCTCGAAGATCCGCCAGATCCCATCGTCGATCCGTAACCCGTTCGCGTCGTGGCGGATGCCGAACCTCAACATCCCCGGTTTCGCGACCGGCGGGACCGTCCCCGGACCGATCGGTGCGCCTCAACTCGCCGTCGTCCACGGCGGCGAGGAAATCCGCACCCCGTCCCAACAGCGACAAGGCTCAGGTGCCGGCGGTTCTGTCACGATCAACGTGGACGCCTCATTCTCGGATCCTCAGGCGATCGCTCAACGCCTCGTCGATCTGCTCCGGATCTACAACCGGACTCAAGGTGCGGTCCCGATCATCGTCGAGGGAGGTATCGGGTAGATGCCGGTACGGAGAGATCGCCGGATCAACCTCGGACACCCATCGTATCGTTGGGCGTCGGGCGGTGTCTCGTTCCGCGTGATGCTCTCTCTCGGACTCGTTGACGACCCGTCCGGGGATCTCGCCTTGTGGGACGAGGCGCTATGGGACGTCGGGACGTGGCAGATGGGCGGTCCCGGTCAGGCGTACTGGTACGACGTGACGGCGTACGCTCTCGCCGTCGAGACGAGCCGGGGACGTGACCGTTTCGAGGGACCGTTCCGTACCGGCTCGTTCCGCCTCGATCTCGATAACACGTCCGGCCTATGGAATCCGATCTCGGGACAGACACCGAACTACGCGTTGACACTCCGCCCCGGGCGATGGTTCAGGCTCGAGGGGAACGTCGGCGCGGGATGGTTCCCTGTGTTCTCCGGCTACGTGGACGCGATCTCAGACCGATACCAGAACGCCGGTCACGACATCGTCACGGAGGTATCCGGCTACGGGTTCGGAGGCGTGTTCACGATGGATCGGGTACCGCCGCTCGAGACGCCGATCGCGGCGGGACAACGGACCGATGAGCGGATCACATATCTGCTCGACCGTTGGGGATGGCCCGAGGCGCAGCGGAACATCCAGACCGGCGTGGCGACGATGCTCGAATCGGCTCTCCCCGGCTCGACGCTCACGGAGATGCAGGCGGCAGCGACGGCGGAAGGCGGCGGGTTCTACTTCGACGGTGCGGCGGTCCCGACGTTCAAGGCGCGGGATTGGCTCGTGACGGATCCGCGCTCAACGACCGTGCAATACCGGATCGGCGGTCCCGGCTCCGCGATCGACCCGATGCAGTACGAGGTGGATTGGTCCGCGCAGCGGATCTACAACGACGTGCAGTTGACCCGGCGGGGCGGGACGATGCAACGGGCGACGGATACGGCGTCGTGGTCCCGGTACTTCCGGCGGACGCTCGTCCGTACGAACCTCGAGAACGAGACGGATACTCAGGTACTTGAACTCGCTGATCGGTTCCTCGCGGCGTTCGCATACGACCGGATCCGGATCGAGTCCGTCGATCTCTCTCCGAGGGGGAACGCGGAGGCGGCGATCGCTCTCGGTACGGAGATCGGGGATCTCGTCGAGGCGACGGTATCGACCGGCGCGGGATGGGGCTATACGGCGGAGGCTCACGTGATGCGGATCTCGCATCGGATCACGGCGGACGATTGGGTGATGGCGCTCCGCCTCGACGACGCGTTGACGACGCCGCCGCCAGAACTCGCCGCGTTCACTAACGGATTCTCATCCGGGTTCCGGATCGGGAACGCCGGGGACCATCCAGCCGCCGCCGTCACGTTCGACGGAGCCTCCTATATCTCAACTCCGGATGTGAACCTCCTCGACGCAGACACGGCGCACCTGCACCAATCCATCGGATATTGGCTACCGAACAAGCCAGGTTCTTCCCTCACCCACGATCCGGTGCCAGGTGTTGTCTCCCCGGATTACAGTTGTCTCGTTGTCTGCGACGGGTCAGAAGCATCGCAGGGCGGCAAGGCGCTTCCGCCAGAGTCTTTCCTCGGTGATGTGACCGGCATACAACATTCCGCTGGCATATGGGTTCTCGCTGATGCTGGTCTGCGGCTAGAGATGCGGATACAAGCCCGCATGGGTTCATCGTTCGGTGCGGTATCAACCCCTACAGAGTTCACAGGGACAGGAGAATGGCAGTGGATCACGAATAGCCACACGATGTGGCAGGACGGTACAGACGGTGCAGTGATAAGTGTGTATCTGGTAGATCAGGT
>JAOZRW010000102.1 GCA_029939995.1 Acidimicrobiia bacterium
CCCCCCGACGGAGCGGGATGTCGTCGTCTCTCGAGGCGTCCGGTCCAGATTCGTTCCTACTCGGACGCTGAGGAGGTTGCCTCCTCCTGGGCCGCCTTCGAATCCTTCTCGAGTTCTTCGGTGTCGATCTTGGCCTCCTTGGCTTCGATCTTCTCTGCATCCTTCATCGCTTCTTTGATCTTGTCGCCGAGGGCCGTTGCCGCAACTACCACAAGCGCTGCCTGACCCTCGTCGAGCGATTCGCCGAGATCTTTGAGATCTCCACGATCCATCCCAGCGGAGACGTGTCCGGCGATCGCGCCGATACCGGCGCCCGCTGCCGTGGTGCCGGCGAGCAAGCCACCGCCGATTGCCGCTGCCGGGAAGAGCGCGACCACGAGTCCTGTGGCGAGGCCCCAACCTGCTCCGACCCAGCCGCCGTGGCGTGTCGGCTGCTCGTGCTTCTTGTAGATCTTGACCTTGCCGTCATCCTTCTTGCCGATGACGGCGGCGTCGAAGGTGTCGATCAGACCGAGGTCGTAGTGAAGCGCCTTGACCGCCTCGTAGTCGGCCACAGCGGAGTCGACGTCGGGGTATGTCCCCGCATAGAACATGAACGTGTCGTAGTCGGCCATCATCATCCTTCCCTACCCCACGCTCACCGCGGGGATCGTCCTTGGGCGCTCCACTTCCATGACTCATTTCCACGGAGGCCTCGTTGCAAGAGCCGAACGGCAACATCAGGCACGTTCCATCGCTCGAGCGACGCGACGGCCGGACGTGACGCCGACTGGTGCCATATCGTGTCAGGGAGGAACGGCCGACGCTATGCAGATCCGGCATGATTGGTGAGGCGAGCCGATCCGGGTTTGCTCGAGGCTTTGATCTGTTGCCCGGTCGGACGGCATGCGGATGCATGACGCGGGTGCGCAGGGGGGGCATGTCTCGTTGGGCTGCTCTCAGTGTCGACCCCGGCAGATCTCGGCAAGTTTGTGCAGTTCGGGGACGCAGGCGCTCGTCCGGACCCTGGACGGTGACCCTGGGATCAGCCGCGACTTGGGACAACCTGCGATCTTCAGAGTGTCGCGAAAGGTGAAGCAGAGTCCGCTGTTACGATCCGCGGCGGAGCCCTCCGGTTCCATGAACGGAGACGTTTCGGCGAGAGCCGAGGGAGGATCGTTGTGGACCACTTCACTGCGCGATTGGCCGACGTCGACCCCGAGGTCTACGCGGCGCTCGAGGCGGAGACGGCGCGCCAGCGCAACGGCATCGAGCTGATCGCCTCGGAGAACCTCGTGAGCCGGGCGACGTTGGAGGCACTGGGGTCTCCCATGGTGAACAAGACGGTCGAGGGGTACCCGGGGGGCCGCTACTACGGAGGAGCGGAACACGCCGACCGGATCGAGTTGCTCGCCGTCGAGCGGGCGATGGAACTCTTCGGGGCCGCCTACGCCAACGTGCAACCCCATTCGGGCTCGCAGGCCAACCTCGCTGTGTTCCTCGCGTTCGTCAAGCCGGGCGACACGGTGCTCTCGATGGATCTGTCGGCGGGCGGTCATCTGAGCCACGGGGCGGCGCCGAACCTCTCGGGGAAGTGGTTCGACATCGTCTCGTACGGTGTCAACGCTGACGGGTTCCTCGACTATGAAGGCATGGCCGCAACGGCTCGGGCGACCTCTCCGAAGCTCATCATCGCGGGCGGTTCCGCCTACCCCCGGGCGATCGACTTCGAACGGTTCCGTGTCGTCGCCGACGATGTGGGAGCGATCTTGCTCGTCGACATGGCGCATTGGGCCGGTCTCGTGGCCGCGCGAGTGCATCCCGACCCCGTTCCCGTCGCGGACGTCGTCACCGCGACGACGTACAAGAACCTTCGCGGTGTGCGGGGCGGGTTCATCCTGTCCCACCGGGCCGAGCTCGCCCGGAAGCTGAACTCGGCGGTGTTCCCCGGCGTCCAGGGGTCCGTGATCCTCAACGCCGTGGCCGCCAAGGCCGTCGCGTTCCGCGAGGCCATGACCCCCGAGTTCCGGGCGTACGCGCGGGGTGTCCTCGACAACGCCCGGGCGCTGGCGGCGACGCTCGTCGATCGGGACATCACGGTGCTGACCGGGGGTACCGACACGCCGCTCCTCGTGGTCGATCTGCGGCCGCTCGGTCTGACCGGCGCAGCCGCCTCCGATGTTCTCGAGCGTGCCGGCCTGACGGCGAACAAGAACGGCGTCCCCGACGACCCCGAATCGCCTCGTGTCACTTCCGGGTTGCGCCTCGGCTCGTCGGCCGGGACCGCTCGCGGCTTCGGCGTCGACGAGTTCACACAGATCGGAGACTGGGTCGCCGACGTTCTCGAGGCGATGACCGCGGGAACCGCCGAGCCGGCCGCGTCACGGGTCCGGGGTGAAGTCGAGACGATGGTGTCGGCCTTCCCTATCTATCCGGCCTGACATGCCCGGGGGGTGCGGATGGGCACGCCGGTAGAATCGACGCGATGGCCGTCGTTGCTTCGCCGCCGCCGATTCCGGGCACGCCGATCGATCCGCCCCCGAAAGATCCGCCGGACATGGTCCGGGGGAAGGATTCGCTGGCGGGGATCGCCTACCGCGCCTACAGCCGGTTCTCCTACGCGAAATCGACGCTGCTCGCCGCCGGGACCACCTACTACCTGTTCCTGGCGATGTTCGCTCTGCTGGCCTTCGGCTACGGGATCGTGGCGGCGTTCGGCGCCGACTCCATGGCTTCGCTTCTCACCGAAGCGTTGGGGGAAGCCTTCCCCGGACTGGTCGGGACCAACGGAATCGACCCGGCGCAACTGCGCGCAACGGGACGGGCGAGTTCCGTGTTCGGACTGCTGCTCCTCCTGTACTCCGGAGGAGGAGCGATGGTCGCAGCGAGCGCGTCGCTGCAC
>JAOZRW010000103.1 GCA_029939995.1 Acidimicrobiia bacterium
GTGTTGGGGGGGGAGTTTTTTTCCAAAAAAAATAATTTTTCTCTTTAGTATCTATTCTTTTAATTATTTTTTCTATAATTTTTAAAACTCTATTTTCGTTAGCTAATTCTTTTTCAATAACCTGAGTATACTTGGTTATAGTATAATGAAAATCTATATACTCTTGATCTAAATTATAAAAATGATGATATATTTTTGCTAAATTTGTTTTTTGTTTGTTTTTTGTTGCTTTGAGTGCTTTTATTATGTTTGCCTCATACTCATTAGGCTCTATTTCTAAAATAATCCAGTTAAGTATTTCTTTTAACTCATTAATGATAGGGTTACCTTCTGCTGAAAGAGAGATAAGTATTTTTAATCGTATGAGAGCTTCTAAAAATTTTGGTTTATCTAAATCAATAGGATTTATTGCAACAGGTTCGTTTTTGTTTTTTGAGTAAAATTGATCTGAAAATTTCATGCCAAGTAATTCATGTGTAACTGCAATTAAATAAGCTTCTCCGTGATGGATAAAGGCAAATATATCTGAAAGTATTTCATCTAGAAACCCCTCCTTGTCCTCAAAAATTTTTTTTATATCATCAGAATTTTGTAGAATTTCTTTTAGCTCTTTCAATGCCGTTGTTTTTTTATAATCAAGTATGACGTGACCTATTTCATGAGTAATAATAGGAAGCATAAAAGGAATCTCGTAATTCCAATAAGGTATTTCTACATACCTTTCATGTCGTTTTTCGCTTTTGCCAAGGGAATGATGTGCCCTAAAACTGTCTGTATGCCCCCATAATGTAATAGGATGTTCAATATTTTCATTTTCATTTTCTAAAATTTCGGTATGATAGTCTTTAAGATAGTCTAAGAAACCTTTGCTGGAGTATCGCTTATTAATATTAGGTACAGGCATATATTGATTAAAGTGTTCTTGTTGAAATTGTAGAAATTTTGATTGAATATGTTGAACTATAATAAGTAATTCTTTAATTTCCTGATTATAAAAATCATACATTGTTAAAAAACTTAAAAATTCATCTTGCCTTTTTCCAAATTGCTCATAATAATCAGTAATATCTTTATTTAATTTTTCTATATATCTTAAGTGAGCATTGATATCATCATAAATTTTTTCAGATATTTTTTCTCTTTGACTTTTTTCATTATTGGGTGTGCCATCTTTGCTTTTATAAAAATCTGATATATGCCATAAATGCAATAACTCTTTTTTGATCACTAGTAATTTTTCTTTTTGTAGAATAGCCATACTTTTAAAAGTTAACATAAAGATTCCTCAATAAAATAATTTATTAAAGCTATAGATATTGTTATTTGTGCAAGAAAGAGAATGGGGGTTGCAATTTGATAAATATTATCGAGTTTATCCATAAGTTTTTTATTGGTATCTTCTAGATTATTTATTTCTTTATTGTGTAAAAATTTTGTTTCTTTATTTAATGTAAAATAATGATTGTCTATAGAAAAAGTCTCTTTAATTGAAATATTATTTTGAAGTCTAAACAGTATATCTGTTTCATTACATCTATTTATTTTTAAATGTTTTATAAATAAATAGATTGTACTAGAAAGGTTAATAATTATTATGAAAATCATAAATAAATATATGAACTCATTAGGAGTTTTGAAAGCTATTAGAGCTTTAGTCATAAATAAAGATGCTAAAAAATATATAAAGTTAATTATAATCAGGGATACATAGATAGTATTAAAATATTTTTGTCTATCATTACTGTTCTTTAAAAGCATTTGACAAGAAATAAGATCATATATAGGTTGAAAAGCATTTTTTGTATTGTGTGCGGAACTTCTTCTTATAGAAAAATAAGTATTTTTAGTTTCTTTAATTAAGTTATTATTAGAATCAAGAAATTTTATTTTGAGAGGATCTACTGGTGACCAGTAATTATTAAAGATTCCTCTACTTATATTGTCTTTTGGAACATATAATTGTATTTGATTGTCAATGATAAATTTAGAAAATAAAAACTTTTTTATTTCTTCTAAAAAGGTATCTGTATTAAACCAAAAGAAAAGTAAAGAAAATATAAAAACTATCATTTTAAAATAGTTTATATTTGAATTATCCATATACAGATTAAAAATTATTACTATTAAAATGGTAATTAAAATATAAGTAGAAAACTTCTTTTTTTTATTAAACATAAATATTGATTGTATAGTAATAGCAATTACCACAATAGATATAAAAAATGTAATATTAATTAAATTAGAAGATAATGTTGATGTGGAAATTAATATAAGTGGCATGATTATAATAACAATAGCCAATTTTATTAAATTCCAATAAGAATATTTATCTACCTCTAAGAGGTCAACATTTTTAATCATTTAATTTTAAAAAAAGAGTATTTTTTAGTATGAAATTGCGTAGTCACTCATATAACTACGAGCATAGTCTCCACCATCCCCGCCATTATGTTTTAGACGTTTAGGAGCACTAACATTTGTTTTTCTATAATTTTTTGGTGGTTCATATGAACCATAGTTTTTTTTAGCAAGTCTTTCTTTTATTGTTTTTAAGTCAGCAAGTTTCATAAACTACCTTTTATTTACTTAAGTATATTAAGTTAGATTTGTAAAATAAACTATGTCAACATGTTTACTTTAAAAATACAATTATAAATTATTATAGACGAAAAAATAGATTTTAGTATTAAATTTAACATATTTTCTTCAAAATAAGATCTTTTTGAAGAAAATGAGCATTTTTTAATAAATTTTAATTATTGTGTATTCAATAAATATAAATATTATTGAATACACTCTTTTATATTCTCCACAATACCCTCAAGCAGTTTCTTTCTCGCTTCAATACTTGTCCACGCGATATGCGGAGTAA
>JAOZRW010000055.1 GCA_029939995.1 Acidimicrobiia bacterium
TGGAATTCGCCATGACGAACTCGTTCGGGTTCGGCGGCCACAACGTCGCGCTCGTCTTCGGACGCCCGTAGCCGACGCCCGGAGAGCGACGGCCGGCGCTACTGGTCGGGTCGTGTGTCGATGGTCCCGGGGATGCGCTGGAACCCGACCGTCGCGTTGACCCGGTAGATACCGGGCTCGAGCGTGCTGTAGTCGAACTCGAATTCGTCGCCGGGTTTGAGGAGCGTCTCGAATCGGTCGTCCTTGTCCGCAAGGACGTAATCACGGGGATCTTCGTTCACCCACTTGACGATCCACACCTCGTTGAGGTCGAGTTTCACGTTGGAGGGGCGGAACGACCCGTTGTCGATGCGTACGATGATGACACCCTCAGGCGGCGGTTCCGTGGTCGTGGTGGACGTCGGAGGCGTTGCCTTCTCCGCGACGGCGTCGGAGGGAGCGCTCTGGAATGCCAGTCCGACGAGAACGAGCACGACGGCGATCCCACCTATCAGGATCGCACTCTTGACGATGCTCTTCTTCTCCACGTCACTCCTCCGGGTGAATCGACGCCGCAGTGTAGCGGCATGACCGGTTGCTGACGGTACCGTTGTCACATGGAGCAGTTCGCCGAACCCATCTTCCACGTGGACATGGATTCGTTCTTCGTCGAAGTGGAGCGTCTCGACGACGCTGCATTGATCGGGAAGCCCGTAGCCGTTGGTGGAACGGGGAGGCGCGGTGTGATCGCGTCGGCGAGCTACGAGGCCCGGGCCTACGGCGTGCGCTCGGCGATGCCCGTCGGTGAGGCACGACGGAGATGCCCCGACCTGGTCGTCGTCAACTCGGCCCACTCGCGATACGGCGAGATCTCCCGCTCCGTGTTCGAGGTGATGAGGTCGTTCACGCCGATCGTTGAAGGGATCTCGATCGACGAGGCGTTCCTCGACGTTTCGGGGCTTCGACGTCACTACCCGTCCGTCGAGACGATCGGAGCTGCGATACGGAGCGCGATCCGAGACCGCGTCGGGATCCCCGCTTCCGTGGGGATCGCGACGACGAAGTTCGTCGCGAAGCTCGCGTCCAAGCACGCGAAGCCGGACGGGATGCTCCGTATCCCCGCCGGCACGGAACTGGAGTTCCTCCATCCGCTCGAGGTGACCGAGATGTGGGGTGTGGGGGAGGCCACCGAGCGTACGCTTCGCGATTTGGGTGTTCGCACGATCGGTGATCTCGCCGGCGTTCCGTTCGGGTTGCTCGAGCGACGGGTCGGTTCGGCGGCGGCTCGCCATCTCGCGTCACTGGCGCGAGCGGAGGATCCGCGGCCCGTTGAAGGGGGGTCGCCGACCCGGTCGATCTCGTCGGAGGGAACGTTCTCGGTCGACATCGACGATCGAGATCGGATCGAGCGCGAAGTGCTCCGCATGTGTGATCAGGTGGCCGCGCGGCTGGCGAAAGCGCACGTGGCCGGGCACGTCGTGACGTTGAAGGTCCGGTTCTCCGACTTCACGACGATCACCCGCTCGTCCCGGCGGGCGGAAGCGGTGAGCCACACCGCGGAGATCTGGGAGACGGCCGGGGAGTTGATCGGTCGCGCAGGGATCGCAGGGCGGTCGATCCGGCTGCTGGGCATCTCCGTCGGCGACCTCGTCGACGCTGCGGCGGTTCGGCAGCTCTCGTTCGGACATGAGCGGAGGGATGCCGCGGCCGAGGCCGTGGACGAGGTGAGAGAGCGATTCGGACCGGGGTCCGTGATCCCCGCGCGGATCGCTCCGCAACCCGGAATCGATCGCAGCCGCCGACGCGCGGACTCCTGAAACGACCGTGTGCGGCTGATCGTCGCGTCGGTATACTGATGGGGCGGACCGGTTGGACGCGAAGGAATGTCGAATGGCGCTGGACGATAGAGAACAACGCATTCTCGAAGAGATCGAGCGGAACCTCTACGCGGAGGATCCCAAGCTCGCGCAAACGGTCGCGAGGACCGATCTCTCCGTGCGGACCAAACGCCGGCAACGCCTCGCCGCAGTGGCGTTCTTCATCGGGTTGGCGATCATGCTCGGGACGTTCACCCGCTACTGGTATCTCGCGGGGTTGGGATTCATCCTGATGGTGGTTTCCGCGGCCGCCATCGCGATGTCGGTGCGCCGTTCACGGCTCGATCGAACGGCCTCGTTTTCGGTCTCCGAATGGATGGGAGACGTCAGCACGAGGTGGCGCCGGGAGCGCTAGAGTTGCGGCTCTGCGACGGCAGCAAGATTTCGAGGGCCGGTCGGTCGACCGGGGGAAGACAGGGACACAGCGTGGAAGGTTTCACGGCTCAGCAAGCGACCCGCCTCACGGGTTGCACGGCACACCAACTCCGATACTGGGACAAGGTCGACCTCGTCGTTCCGTCGCTCCAGCAGACGGGCGGGCGACCCGGACGGCGTCGCCTCTATTCGTTCCGCGACCTGGTTGCGCTCCGTGTCGTGAAGAGCCTCCTCGACAACGGCATGTCGATCCAGCGGGTGCGCCGGGCATGGGACTACCTCCGGAGAACCGGGGACATGGAGGATCATCTGTCCGAGATCCGCCTCGTCACCGACGGCGAGTCCATCTTCGCCGTCGCGGTCGACGAAGACGAGATCCTCGATGCGTTGCGACAGGGGCAGCTCGCGTTCTTCGTGGCGATCAACGACATCACCCAGTCGGTCGAGGAAGACGTGAGCCGGTTCGAGCTCGATCGCGATCAGTTCCTCGACATGCTCCGCCGCGTCGAGGACGACGTGCTGACCGAAGTAGAGCAATCCGGCAGCTGACCGTCCCGTGCGTCAGCGACGAAAGCGGCGGATGAGCGACCGCAGGCGATACCGGGCGCGGAGACGCTCCATAGGCGAGTAACGGGTCGCGAGACGCTCACCCGTCATCTCCATCGAGCGGCGTGCGACATCGACCTGGTTCCCGGCAGGTGCTCTGGGGCCTCCGTAGACCGACCGCGAGTACACGATCGCGAGCGGAGCCATCGCCTCGTCGACGCCGGTCGCGACCTCGATCGGGGTGGACGCAGGGTCGGGTTCGATGCCGAAGTCGGTGAGACGCTCGACGATCTCCTCCCACGCCGCGGAGATGTCCCCGTCGGAGAGTCGCCGCATCCTCCGCCGGTGGCGTGCCCACTTGACGACGGGAACGAAGATGAGAAGCAGTGCGATCGCGAGGAGCGCGATCGCCGGGATCGCCAGCCAACTCCAGTCCGTCCCGCTTGCCGTCGTCTCCCCGCCCCCTCCGAAGAACTGGCCCTGGGCCCGTTCGGTGTCGTCGGCGAAGATTCCGCCGGGCGGCCCTGCAGCGTTCTCGATCGGTGGACGGACCGGTTCGGGAATCTGCTCGAGGTACGGCGTGATGTCGTATCCGAGCGTGTCGCTCAGCGTTCGATAGCTCGTAGCGGGATTGGCGCCGTCGGATCGAGGTGTCGGGTCGAACGACACCCATCCGGCGTTGGGTATCCAGAGCTCCACCCAGGAGTGGGCGTTCTTGTCCTGGATCTCGACCTCGTCGACGCTGATCCGGATGCCCGGTGTGAAGCCGAGGACGACGCGGGTCGGTATCCCGATGCTCCGGGTCATGACCGCCATCGACGTGGCGAACTGTTCGCAATACCCGCGGCGGTATCCGGGATTGGCCGGCGAGTCGTCGAACAGCCATGTGGCGAGAACGTCTTCGCTGTGACCGGGTTCGGCATCGAGGTCGTACACGAACCCTCCGGTCTCGCGGAACCAGTGCTCGATGGCCAGACCCTTCTCGAACGGGGTCTCGAGGTTGCGGGTTTGTGCCAGCGCTTTGGCTCTGATCTGTGGGTCGATGTTCGGGGGGAGGTCGGTGTACCGGTCGGGGTCCGGCAGCTCCCGCGGTTGGACGGGGGCAACGGCGGGAACCGCCTTGCCGTCGAGCTCGGCCGCCGAGAAGAGGGGCGAGAGGCCACCGTCCGGACCCGCGGCGACGACCTGTGGCTCGATGATGGGAACGTTCGACGAGACGCGGTACTGCATCCCCCGGTACGTCTTGTCCCCGCGGAAGAAGACGGCGGTGTCGGCGCGTCGGATCCGGAACGCTTCGTCGTCTTCTCCGGATGCGCTGCTGACGGCGTACGGCGTCGGCAGCCACTCCTGGGACAGGCCCAGGATCTCCACCTCGGCCGTCACGAACCCGGTCGGACCGGAGAACTCCTGGCCCTCCGTCTCCGAAGGTGGCTCATCGAGCGGGAACACCTGGGGCCGGCCGGCCGCCCACTGGCCGTTGCGGTACGTATCGAGGGTCAGGAGCCGGAACGAGACTTCGTCCGGTGGGATGTCGCCATCGATCTTGGCCCGGAACAGGGGGATGCCCTCCTGGGAAACGAGGCCCTTGTGGATCTGGACGTACGGGTTGTAGCTGACGCTCCCGAAGAACCCGCCGCCGAGGCCGCCGGGAGTGCGCCACGCGAGAACACCGTCGCGGGGCAAGGTCGGTCCGAGCCATCCCGCCGCCACGACGGCCGAAGCGACGACGACGAGCAGCAGGCCGGTCGCCGCCGGCGACGGACGTGCGCCGGTTCTTCGACGGTTTCCGGTCATCCTCCCCGCTCCCCGCTCCCGTTCGTCGAGGCTGATCGACAGCGCGGTGGCGGCAACGAGGATGACGAACACGGCCAGCGTGACCAGCCCGGTCGCCCTCCGATCGAGCGTCGCGAACTGGAGTCCGACGATGAGAGGCGGGATGAGCGCCACGAACGGATGATCTTTCGAGAGGCCCCATGCCAAGAGGAGGCCGAGGAGCCAGAAGAGCGCCGTGAGGATGATGACGATCCCAGGGAGGGGCCGCACCGGCTCGATGCCGTGCCGGATCAAATCGAACGAGCGATCGAGATCGGACCAGAGCGCTGAGAACGCCGCCGGTTTCGGGACGATGAGCAGCGAGTCGGCCGGCGACGAGAAGCGGGTCGCTGCGAGGATGAACGCGCCCGCGTTGATGAGAACGATCATCCACGTCTTCAACCGGTAGGTGATCGCCGTCCAGGTGACGATGATCCCGATCGCCAGGCCGGCGAGGACGACGAGCTGCCACTTCGCTCCGGATCCGGTGGGGAGGAGCAGATGACCGAGTTGCCAGAAGGCGAAGCCGATCGACGCGAGTCCCGCTATCCAGCTGTAGCGGTAGACCATGCCCGCTCCATTCCTCGTCTCCACTCCGGTGCCCAGCGACCGGACGGGTCGGATGAGATCGTCGTTGCCCCGGCCCGGGTGAACGAGACGAGTTGTTCTCCGCCACCGGAGTCGGCCGACATGAGGATCGTCCGGTAGAAGTCGTTGCCGAGCGTTCGATACATCCCCAGCGTCGCGTCGTCGGGGCGGCCGGTGGCGAGGATGAGCACACCGCCCGCCATGCCGTTCCTCCGCAGTCGCTTGACCGCCGCCGTCAGGTCGAGTGCCCGGGAGGCGTGTACCGACGCGAGCTCTTCCATGGCGATCCCGTACCCCTCGGCCGTGCCGACGACCGTCCCCGAACCCGTCCCGGTCCACAGCGTCGGCGTGTACCCGTTCCTGAAGAGGTGGCGGAACGCCGAGGCGACGCCGCTGACGATGTGCTCGAAGGCCTCATCGTCGGCGTAGGCGGATCGCCGCGGGTCGAGGAGGATCAATGCCCTCGACTGCCACGGCATCTCGAGCTGCCGGATCATCAACGTGTCCCGCTTCGCCGTCGACGGCCAGTGCACTTTCCGCAGATCGTCGCCGTGCTGGTACTCGCGCAGCGTGAAGAAGTCCTCCCCACCGATCTGAGCGAAGTTCGCCCTCGACGTGTTGACGGTCGGATCGTGCCCCCGGCCGGTCGGCAGCCCGTCGAGATCTTCCACAGCGGGGAACACGACCAGGCGATCGATCTTGCCTGCGGTCCCACCGGCTTCGGTGAGGGCGAGCGGATCGCGCACCCGGATGGCCGCCGGTCCGACGGGGTAGACGCCGCGAGGCCGGCACAGGACTTCGTAGTGGGACCGCATCGGATCCTGTGGGTCGATCCGGTTGGCGACGAACCGCGCCGTGCCGAGGCCGGCGACCTCATCGACGACGACGGCCTGGGCGATGCGGCGACTCGCGGAGAGCGAGAGCTCGACGACCGCACGATCACCGTCGTGGACCTGATACGGAACGATGTGGCGACTGACCACGACCTTCGGGACCGTCGACCGGACGTAGGCGACGCCGGCGACGACGGCGAGGACGAGGAATACCCCTGTGCCGAGCATGAGTTGTTCCCCGAAGACGACCCACAGGATCACGAGCGCGATCCCGGCACCGAGTGCAGCCCACCCGCGGGTCGTCGGCATCAGTACATCGCTCTCATCCCGCGGCCACACGCGTTCCCGGAACGGGAACACTTCCTGCGATCCCATCGAGGATGTCGGACACGCTCACGCCTCGCATCTGCGCCTCCGGGCGCAGGATCAACCGGTGGTTCAGCACCGGCCGGAGTATCGCCTTCACGTCGTCGGGGGAGACGTAGTCGCGTCCGTCGATCGTCGCCGTCGTTCGGGCCGCCCGCTGGAGGAACAGCGAGGCCCGCGGAGATGCCCCGAGGAGGAGGTCGGGCTCGTCCCGCGTGGCTTCGGCGATGTCGATGATGTATCCCTTGACGACGTCTGCGACGTGAATCCGCTGGGCGATGTTCGACATCGTGACGACGTCGTCGGCGTGGACGACGGGACGCAGATCTTCGAACGTCGAGCGTTCGCCGTGGGTGTCGAGCATCTCGAGTTCCTTCGAACGGGTCGGGTAGCCCATGGTCAACCGCATCATGAACCGATCGAGCTGAGCCTCCGGCAGGGGGTAGGTACCCTCGTGCTCGATCGGGTTCTGGGTCGCGATCACGATGAACGGGGGGCCGAGCGTCCGTGTCATTCCGTCGACGGTCACCTGGAGTTCCTCCATGGCTTCGAGGAGCGCGGCCTGGGTCTTGGGGCTTGCGCGATTGATCTCGTCCCCGAGAATGACGTTCGAGAAGACCGGGCCCGGTCGGAAGACGAACTCCTCCGCTTCCCGGTCCCATACCGAGACGCCGGTGATGTCGGAGGGGAGGAGATCCGGAGTGAACTGGATCCGTTGGAACGAGCAGTCGATCGAGCGTGCGAGCGACTTGGCGAGCAGGGTCTTTCCAACGCCGGGCACATCCTCGATGAGGACGTGACCGCCGGACACGAGAGATGACACGATCAGCTCAACCGTCTCCCGCTTGCCCTGGATGACGTGCTCGATGTTGTCGGCAACGGTGCGGAAACGTTCGCCGAACCAAGCGAGTTCGTCGGGGGTCACTGACACTCGAGATGCTCCTTCGGTGGGTCGTCATCGACGAGACTAGAGGACGTACAGGAGTTTCGGGGACGGACGCGGGAGCCCCGGGAAGCTATCCGCGATGCGCCATCGCGACGGATCCGGTTGCCACGGTGGAGAACACGGCGTATCTTTGGAGACGGCAGCGAATCGACCAGGGGCAGATGAGGGGAGGTCGACGTGGCTGTAGGAATGCTTCGTGACGATCTGCTGAGCCTTCCCGGCGTCGAGAGCGCCGACCTCGACGGCGATGAGATGGCGCCGAGCGGCGTCCGGGTTCGCCTGGCTCCGGGAACCGACGTTGCCACCGTGGGCGAGGAAGTTCGGCGCGTGCTGGCGCTCCACGGTCTCCGGTCGGAGGTCGGGGTCGAGCCGGCTTCCCCCGACGGCTCCCCGCGTGCGACCTCCGGTCCGCCCGCCACCGGCGATGCGCCGGTCCGCACGCTGGAGAAGATCCGCGTCGATGAGGGTCGGGACGGCGTGGTCGTCGAAGCTTTCGCCGGGGACGAGACCGCCGAGATGCGGGCGGCGGGTCGATCCGAACCTGCGCTCGATCAGGCCGTGGTCGGGGCGGTGGCGGCGGTCGCCGGAGCGCCGTCGGTGCCGCTCATCCGGTCGGTGGACGTTCGCGAGCTCGGCGGGACCCGCGTCGTGACGGTGATGATCGACGAGAACGGTGATCGGCTCGTCGGCTCGGCCGTCTTCGAAGGAGGCAGGGCCTACGCCGTGGGCCGTGCCGTGTGGGCCGCGTTGTCGTCTCGCTGACGACCGCCCGGCATCAACTGGACGATGACGTCCGGTGGTACGGAGGTCTCCCCGGTCGGTGCATCTTCAGCGAACTCCTTGCGGAAGTGATCGACCTTCGAGATCACGTCCCGGACGATGAGGCGGGTGTGATCATCCGGGGTCTCGAAGAGGTCCCCGTGGTCGTCGCGATCGATGGACACGATCGTGAGGCCGAGATCGCGGAGATGGTCGAGGATGATCTCCTGGGTGACCTTGTCGGGGGAGAGCACGGAGAGGGTCGAGACGGCAACGGCGTCGGCGCTTCCGGAACGGGCGATGTCGAGAAGGGCGCGGAATCCGTCCCGTCCGAGCGGTTGGGTCGGATCGCGGCCGTCCTGACAGGTGGCGACGAGATGATGGCCCGATTCGGCGACCCAGCGCCGGATATGCTCGCTCTGCGCGAACGCGCTCTCGCTCTCTTCGAGGCTCGGTGCCTCTCGTACGTACCCCACGACCCGCACGTATTCTCCAACGCTCTTGATGACTGTGCCCACGCCGAGTATGACACCAGCACCCTGAGTGGTCAAGAACCCTCATTGAGTAGTTGTCGCGTTCGGGGAGAGCCCGGGGTTGGTACGATCCGGCCGTGGCACGTTGTCTCATCTTGAACGCGAGTCTCGAACCGCTCTCGGTGGTTCCCGTCAGACGCGCGGTCGTCCTCGTTCTGAGAGATCGGGCGGATTCTCTCGTGACGAACGGCGCGGTGTGGAGGTCTGAGACGGTTTCGATGCCCTCCCCGTCGGTCGTGCGACTACGCCGGTACGTTCGGATTCCGTACGAACGCCACATCCCCGTGAACCGCAGAACGGTGTTCGCCCGCGACGGGCACCGATGTCAGTACTGCGGTCGGCCCGCCGAGAATCTCGATCACGTCATCCCGCGAGCCCAGGGGGGCGAACACTCGTGGCTCAACGTTGTGGCGGCGTGCAAGCGCTGCAACACGAAGAAGGGCGGCAGGACACCGGCTCAGGCCGGACTCGAGCTCGCATCGGAGCCCTTCCGGCCCGAACCGCACTGGTGGGTCGCTGCGGTGGTCAGCGGCGACGTCGATCCCGGCTGGGAGCCGTACCTCAGCCTGTAGCCGTGCGGATCAGGAGGACCGGCTTCGAAGATCGGCGAACGATCTTCGTGCCGGTCGAGCCGATCAGGCCCTGGAAGAGGCCCTGCCCGTGAGAACCGATCACGACGACGTCGGCTTCGAGCGCGTCGATCTGATCGAGGATCGTCTTGGCGACGTTCTCGCTCTCGACGACGAGCCCCTCCGCCGCGACCCCCTTCTCTGTGAGGGCGCGCACGAGGGGATCCGTGTACATCTCGCGTTTGTCGTCGAGGTATCGGTTGATCAGCGCATCGTCGCCCGGCCAGCTGCGCGACGGCGGCTGGGGCACGGCGGGGGTCTCGACGTACTCATCGTCGGCCAAGACGCCCGACCCGGCGGCGACGCCCCACTGCGTGCGCATGTCTTGCAGGAACGCCCGCGGTACTTCGACGACCGTGAGGACCGTTACGCGGCCGTCCGGTCCCGCCAACGCCGTGGCGAAGTCCGAAACCGTGGTGATGTCGAGTGTTCCGTCGGTGGCGACGAGTACGTGCATGGTCCCTCCTCGGTGTGTCGGATCCCAGGCTAAACGGTGAGACCCGCTTCGCGCCCGATCTCGTTCAGGATGGGTGTGTCGATCCCCGCGGCCCGAGCCGTCCGGAGTGCCCGTTCGAGCCGGTGCGGTGCGCTCCTTCCGGTCGTTCCGTGCTCCGGGTCACCCTCGAAGGCGAGCACCATGCCCTCGACGGCGCGGTCGCGATCGATCGGGGCACCGACGAGCCACTCCTGGATCTCCAGGATCTCTGCGGCGACGCCGATCGCGAGGGGACGGTGCAACCGCCACAGGTCCGACACCGTGCCGGACGTCCTGAGCCCGGCGATGTTGGTCGTCAGGATGTAGAGGTTCTTCGCAACGAGAGCGTCGGTCAGCCGATCGTCGGAGATCTCCTCGACCGGGATGTCGATCGAGGAGAGCGCTTCGGCGAGAAGAGCCGCGCCGGGACCGGCCACCGGTGTGGGGACGATGACCTTCAGCGGACGGTGCGGCTTCTTCTCGAACCACACGACGGCAACGGTCGGCTCGGACACGCCGGCCGCGCTCCAGTCGCGGGGGAGGAGTTCGTTCTGGATGAGACCGACTCTCGATCTCCAGGCGGCGGGGAGACGATCGAGCACCGGCCCCAGATCGTCCTCGCCGACGGTCACGAGGGCCATCTCGGGATCGGGAAGGCGTCGCGCGACGGCGTCGATGGGCGTCGAGCGGAGGATCGGGACGACGGTGCGGCCGGAGCGGAGGAGTGCGTGGGAGAACACGGATCCCATCTCTCCGACGCCGATCAAGGCGATGGGTGAGGTCATGGCGGACAGGATACCGGGGTGGGGGAGGGTGCGTCGGGGAGCGAAAGAGTTGACAGGTGGCGCGAAGTGGACCATAGTGGGGCCTCGTGGTAGATGGTGATGCAGCGTGATGGAGGCGCAACCGCGTGTTTCTCGGGGAATACAGCCACTCGCTCGACGAGAAAGGCCGTGCCGTGATGCCGAGCAAGTTCCGTGCGGGACTTGCCGACGGGTGCGTCGTGACCAAAGGACAGGAGCGCTGCCTCTACGTCTTCCCGATGAATCGTTGGGAAGAGGAGTCGAGCAAGGTGCTCAGGCTCCCACGAACGGATCGGCGGGCCAGGAACTTCTCGCGGTCCTTCTTCGCCTCGGCGTCGGATCAGG
>JAOZRW010000104.1 GCA_029939995.1 Acidimicrobiia bacterium
TGGCCGCGCGCTCGGCGTACTTCGGAAACGGGTATCCGAGCGGACCTTCGTTGAGGTTCTCACCGGTGCCCACACCGAGACGGAAGCGCCCACCCGACAAGCGGTCGATCGTGGCCGCCGCCTGGGCCACGACGGCGGGGTGGTACCGGAAGAGGGGCGTCGTCACCGCAGTCACGAGCTCGACCCGGTTCGTCGCCTGAGCGATGGCGCCGAGCGTCGAGAAGGCGAAGCCGGAAGCGGAGACGTCGTCGACCCATGGATGGAAGTGCTCGGACACCATGACCGCGTCGAATCCGGCCTCTTCGGCGAGCACGGCGTGACGGACGACGTCCTCGGGCTGGAATTGCTCATGGCCGCAGAAGTAGGCGAAGCGGGTCATCGTGTCCTCTCGTTTCGACGGATCCTAGAGAAGGCCGGTTGGTGTAACGTCCCGTCGGAAACGTCCGTCGAAGGTTCCGGACGATCAATGGGAGGAACATGTCAGTCAACAAACTCGCGGCCGAGCTCCTCGGCACCTACGTGCTGGTCCTCGGAGGCACGGCAACGATCCTGTCGGCGGCCGCCGGCGGGGCACAGTCGAACATCGTGATCGTCGCGTTCGGGTTCGGTCTCGCCCTGATGGCCGGGCTGTACGCGTTCGGGGAGGTCTCCGGTGGCCACTTCAACCCGGCGGTGAGCTTCGCGATGGTGCTCGACAAGCGCATCGACGTCGCCACGATGGGCGGATACTGGGTGGCGCAGATCGTCGGAGCCGTTCTCGCTTCGCTCACGCTGCTCGCGGCGACGAGCACCGAGGGTGTCGCAGGCACGATGACGACCTTTGGTGCCGGGATCGATTGGTGGGAGGCGTTCCTGTTCGAGGTCGTGTTCACGGCCATCTTCCTCGCGGTGATCTTGAAAGTCACGGCGAGCGCCAACTCGATGAAGACGGCGTTCCTCGGCATCGGCCTCACACTGACGATGATCCACCTCGTGCTCATCCCGTTCACCGGAACATCGGTGAACCCGGTCCGTTCGCTCGGCCCGGGCATCGTGGGTGGGGTGTGGACCGATCAGTGGGTCTACTGGATCGCACCGCTCGTCGGCGCAGCGATCGGTTGGGGCCTCTACAAGATCGTGACCTCGGGCGACGCCGAGTAGGTCACTCCGAAGCAACGTGTCGCGGGGCCGTCTCCGGACGGCCCCGCTTGCGCGCCGGGTAGGCGCCGAGGGCGATCACGCCGGCTGCGAAGAGGACGACCACCCACCAGCGGACGAGGCCCTCCTCGGGGACGAAGCCCCACACGACGCCGAAAGAGATGGCCACGATCGATGCAAGCGCACCGAGTCCGACGACGACGCGGTTGGGACTGGGGGCCGCGCGGACCCTGGGCTCGTAGCGCCCGAAGATGGCGACGACGGCGACGAGTCCGCCGGAGAGGATGAGGAGCCAGACCGGCCGGGTCACCCACCACCAGATGGTCAGCGGCTCTACGGAGAAGCCGAAACCGAGACCGTATCCGACCAGGACGACGATCGCGAGCACGGGGAGATGCCATACGTAGACGGTCATCATCACCGTGTGGAACCCGACGACGGCGACCCAGAGGGAGGATCTCCTCATCAGGGCGCCGGCCGCCGGCTCCGCGAGGCGGACGATCGCGTACTGGGCGACGGAGAGGACGAGGAGCACCGCTGTCGGCGGGAGCGTGTTGTTCTCTGTGGCGCCCGGCACGCCGACCATCGAGAGCGGGTAGGGGCCGACGACGGTGAGGAGCACGAGGACCGTCACGGTGACGGCACCCGCGAGGATGAGCAGCCCTGCTCGCGGGCGGCGGCGTTCGGTGGCCCAGGCGTATCCGAACTGGTGGGCCGTGATCCAGATGGTCCCGAAGTTCAGCCAGCCGACCCAGTCGTATCCGGTGCCGGCCCGTATCGCGTCGATGCCGAACGCAAGGACGATCCCGGCCGCGATCGACCACCAGCCGAGACGTGACCACAGGACGGTCGAGACGGGAACGGCGAGGATCACGATCAGATACACGGCGAGGAACCAGAGGGGGGTGACCACGGCGAAGCTCCCGGCGCGGATCAGGTCGTGGTCGACGCCGAGGAGGCCGGCGATGACGCTGATGGCGGTCCAGACGGCGAGGAACGGGACGATCGGTGTCATGAGGCGACGGAACCTGGCCGTGATCCATGCGGAGACGGCGTCGCCGCGACGTCGCGCGGCTCCGTAGGACTTCCAGTTCGCGTATCCGCCGACGATGAAGAACACCGGGATGACCTGAATCCCCCAGGTCAGCCACTGGGTCCACGATGCGAGTTCGAGGACGTTCGTGAAGTGGAGCGTTCCGTCGGGGCCCACGAAGACGGCTGAGGCGAGCCAGTGGCCGAGGACGACGATCGTCAGCGCCGCCGCGCGGTAGAAGTCGACCGCGCGGTTCCTGGTGGCCGGTGTGTGCTCTGCGAGGTGACGGATCGTGCCCATCGGGGTGTGATCCTACGCCTTCCGCCGGTCGGCGGGTGTTCCAACACGCTTCCAACACGGTTCCCGCGTTCCTCCGGCGACCGTCTCGTACGTTGTGGAAGACGAGAACAAGCACCGATGGAGAGGAGCCATCATGGCCACCGTTCAGCATCCGATGCCGACGAGAACGCACGTTCACCACAACCTCGAATGGCTGTGGGTCGGCCTGTCCGTCATCCTCGTGGCCCTCATCGCCGGCGCCATCGCCTGGGTCGTCTTCCAACCGGCCGCGACGGTGCCGGCGCTGCCCGCAGAGGTCGTCGGCTTCGAGTACACGCAGGAAGCCACGGCGGGAATGCTCGCGCAGCCCGGTGTGACGGGGGAGTACTTCGGCTACAGCGGCGAG
>JAOZRW010000007.1:0-14612 GCA_029939995.1 Acidimicrobiia bacterium
TCAGAAACCCTTTCGAGAACCCTTTCAGAAACCCTTTCGAGAACCCTCCAACCCGTTGTGGGACAAGAGTTTCCGGGTCTCCCGATTCGAAGCCCCCGATGCGCGTTTCGCGGGCAACAAGCGTCGGGTTGGAGGGTTGCTGACATTCTGGTGACAGGGTTGTCGCTCCCACTGCACCCGACACGTACGCGATAGCCCGTTCCATTGGCTGGCCCGCGGACTGTCGTCGGCCCTTCGCTGGCGAGGCCCGCGGGGCCACCCGGAAGCGCGCCCCAGGGGCCGTTCGGGCAGATCAGCGTCTCGACATGAGGGACCCACCCCTACCTGTCCGTCAACTGTCCGTCAGAGGACGGGAAATGACGGGAAATGACGAAAACGGTTGAGACACGAGAACCGTTGCGCCACAAGGCTTTCCCAGGGTTTCGCCGACTTGGCCAGACCCCCTGGACCGGTTTCCTAAACCGGGTGTCGGAGGTTCGAATCCTCCCGAGGGCGCTGCTCAACGGTTCGGTTCCGCTCCGGCCGGCTGTTCAACGGCGGCTTCCAACGAACGTCTCGTCACCGTCTTCGTTCCCGCCGCTACCGAGCTCAGACTGCGTCGATCACGACGTACTCCCACCGTGATCGTCTCGTAGAGTGCCACGATGACGATCGCCACCATCGGCTGCCAGAAGGACGCCGCCAGGATCGGCAGCCATCGCACAGCGAACCTCACACCGGCCTGGCGAGTCGATGCCCGCGTGGATGTCGACAGGTCCGCTTCGGTGAGCCAGACGGCGATCTGGCCCGGGGTGGCCCGATGTGGTGAAACGAGGGGAACGACGAGGAACAGCAGCACACCGGGAACGATCGCTCCCACGAGCTGGATGACGCCCGACACCCACCCGGGCTCGGATCCCCCGTTCAACATGATCGCTCCCTCGATCAGGACCACCTGCGCCACGAGCCCGAACACGATGAACACGACGAAGTCGATCGCCACGGCGAAGACCCTTCGCACCACCCGTGGCGGATCGGTGTCCGGAGATACATCTCCGATCGGATCCGGGAGGTAGCGAATGAGCGCCCACCCCACCAGCCATCCGATCGCGGCACCGGCCGTATTGGTGATCAGGTCGTCGACGTCGGCGAGGCGGTACGGGCACGGGAACAGACCCCAAACGCCGGTCCCCTGCGTCGTCTCTATGAGCAGCGACACACCGAAGCCGGCCAACACCGTGAACCCGAGGCTCTTCCGATACCGGTAGGCCAGGAGGGTCCCGAGCGGAAGGAGCAAGATCACGTTGAAGAAGACCTGGAGGAACACCCCCGTTCGCAGCACCGCCGGGAATCCGGCCGTGGCGGCCGTGGCAACGACGTCACCGACCGAGGCGAACGGGATGAGCTGCCAGTAGCTCATGCCCTCCCGCACCGTGCAGTACGCATCGCCCTGGGGAAGGGGGAACAGTGTGAAGGCAACGAGTCCCGCGAAGTAGAAGAACGAGACAACGGTCAGGAACGCCGACCAGCCCCGGAACGACCCGTGGCGGTGGTAATGGTGGTATGCGAGGAACCACACACCGATCGGGAATGCCATCACGAAGAGAAGGACGGAGATCCCGGCCTCAATTCCCCACACGCCCACGACTCAGCTCCTCGCGTCGCCCTGTTCTTCTTTCGCCGGCAGCGTTGCTACTCGTTCACCGACACCCAGTTGGGGAAGATCGCTTCGGCGACGAGATCCGCGTAGATGACACGCCCCGCCTGCTTCGGATGGAAGTTGTCGGCGGCGAACATGTCGGACCGCCCCTCCATCGGGGTGAACCAGTCGACGAGCACCGCGTTGTCGTAGCGTTCGACCCCCTCGGCCAGTTGCCGGTTCGTCTCCGCTTCCCAGTTGCGGGTCGGGACGTGGGCGTTGATGAAGACCATGCGCGGCACGTCGGCCGCGATCTCCATCACCTCGTCGAAGTGGCGCTGCTGAACCGGTCCGTTCGTCCCCAGGCCGATGATGATCACCTGCGGAGGGATGTCCCGTTCAAGGAGGGCGGTGACCAGTTCGGGCGCATGGAGGAACTGGCGCGACACGATGGCGTCGACCGTCCCGGGGCCGATGCGCTTCTCGAGCTCTTCTTTCGAACCGAGCATCACCGAGTCTCCGATGGCGGCGATCCAGCCGTCCTCGGGCGCGAATACGTAGCCGGTCGTAACGGTGGAGGTGTTCCCGGCTTCGTCGGTTGCCTCGATCACGACTTCGTTCTCACCCAGGTCCGACGGCAGGAGCACGCTGAACGTGCCCTGGGCGTCGACGTCGACCGGTTCGCCGTTGACCGTCACCGTCGATCCGGGGTCGGTGCGGCCGACGAACTCGACCATGTAGGTGTCGACGATGTCGCCATCTGCCGGGATCGTCTCGACGCTCGGGGCCTCGAGATCAGCCGGCTCGGTCGTAGTAGTTGATTCGGTGACACTCGTCGTCGTTTCAGGAACCGTCGTCGTAGGAACCGTCGTCGTCGAGTCCATCGGGGCGAAAGTGACGGTCGTTGTGGTCTCCGCTGCGGTGGTACCGGCGCACGCCGCTGCGACGAGGGCGATCAACGTGACCAGGAGCATCAGTCGTTTCATGACGGGGATTGTGCCCCCGAATCACAATTACTTGTTGATCCCTAGGATTCCCGCACGCGACACGAGGCTCCCAACATGTCCGATCAGCACAATCCGGCCCAGCCGTTCCAGGAGGAAGTCCAGGCCGACATCGTCAACATCAACCAGGGTGGCGTAGGCCACGTCGATGCCGGCTCCGTATCCATCCGCCAGGGTGGGGCGCAAACCGTTGCTTCCGGGTCCACGGACATCACGCAAGGTGGGGCCTTTCTCGTCGACGCCGAGCACGCGACGATGAACCACTCCGGAGCCGCCGTCGTCATCGCCGAAGAGGCGACCGTCGACAACGGAACGATCGGGCTGCTCGTGGGATCCAAGATCGATGCGAAGCACTCGAGGATCGGCCTCCTCCTCGGAGGATCGGTCGACGGCCGTCCCGACATCGCCGTCGATGCGCGCGTGGCGGCGATCATCGGCGCTTCCGCCGTCGTCACGCTGTTCATCCTCCGCCGAATCTTCCGGCCCTAGGACCCTTGCCACGCACCGGCTGATCGGGTAGTGATAGGGGTGGAGGTGTGTCATGCACGCACGACTTCGCCACGACATCGAACGCTGGGTTGAAGCCGGGCTCGTCACCAGCGCCGAAGCCGAAGCGATCATCGAATTCGAAGACGCCGCCAAGCACGGAGGACCGGGACTCCTCGCGGAAGGACTCGGTTACGTCGGCGCAGCCCTCGCCGTGGGCGCAGGCTTCCTCATCACGCAGAACGTCTGGACCGACATCTCCACTGCAGGACGGCTCTCGCTCATCGCGATCCTCGCCGTCGCCATGTTCGCGGCCGGATGGGCGCTCCGCGGTCGCGAGGCCCCGGCCCTTCAACGCCTCACCGACGTGCTGTGGTTCGGCACGGTGATCGCGACGGGAGCATTCGCCGGCCTGTTCTCCTCCGAAGTCGCCGGGATCGAAGAAGCCTCCGTCGGCGTCGCCGTCGGTGTTGCCATGACCGTCATCGCCGGGGCGTTGTGGGCGACCCGACGGAGGTCGCTCGAACTCGTCGCTCTCGCCGGCGGCGTTCTGATCACGGCCATCGCCGCCACATCGGCCATCTACCCGGACGGCTCCCCCTACGTCATGGGATCGGTGATCTGGATCCTCGGCGCAGCGCTCTTCACCTCGGGGCACTTCCGGTGGTTCGAGCCGCCCACGACGGCCAAAGTACTCGGAACGGCCGGGCTGGCGCTCGGCTCGCAGATACTGTCGGCCGAAGGATCGGCCGTCGGCGCGACGATCGCAGTCGCCACGGCGGCGGCGCTGGTCGTCTACGCCGTCCGCCTGCACGATGACCTCATGCTGGCGCTCGGGGGCCTCATGGTG
This sequence comes from Acidimicrobiia bacterium, assembly GCA_029939995.1. Classification (GTDB taxonomy): domain Bacteria; phylum Actinomycetota; class Acidimicrobiia; order Spongiisociales; family UBA5794; genus JAHEEL01. The sequence continues at coordinate 3,959 of JAOZRW010000007.1, forward strand.
CTCATCTTCACCCCGCAGCTCGTCTTCGCCGTATTCGGTGAGTCGCTCGGGGCCCCGGTCGCGCTGTTCGCGACGGGCGTAGCACTGGTCGTGATCGCCATCAGCATCACCCGGGCACGCTCGGCAGGCCGCGGCGGCCACACCTGACCCACCCCATCCGGCCGCGAGTCGGTCCGGCCAACGGCCGATGCCCCGCTCGGAGCCTCCTTGACCCTCACGGTACGAGATGGTCTAGCTTGCGATCATGATGACGAGCATGACGATCGGCGATGTTGCCCGACCGGCCGAACTCGTGGACGCTCATCGCTCTCTCCTCACCAGATGGTTCCACGAGTGCCCACCGGACATCCATGCGGGCTGGGCGTGACGTACACGACCGATCCGCGTTTGCGCGAGAGCATCGACGAAGCCGGCCCCGGTCTGGCAGATTTCCTGTCGTCCGCGATCGCCGCCCGTCACCGGTTCTGGAGCCGCTTCCGCATCGTTCTCACAAGACCGCCCGATGTGAGCGCACGGTGTCGGCGACCACGGGGCTACGCGAGGGCCGGGAGGAACGCCGGCGGGTCGGCGAGGAACCGTTCCCGTTCGACCACCGTTCGCACACCTTGAGTCAGCAGTCCCGTCGTCACCAGGTCGTCGACGGCATCGCCGTACACGACCGTCGGGACGCTCGCCGCGACGAGACGGGCGATGACCTCCCTGCCGGACCGATGGGAAAGATCCACCGCGGCTGCCAGAACCGACCCGTCTGCGATCGCCGCCGCTACCCCCGCCGGGTTCCGCTCCGCCCGGCAAGGCAGGCCCCGGTCCCGAACGGCGGCGATGATCGCTTCCCGATCGTCCCGATTCGACGACACGATGATGAACATCTGCACCGTCGGTTTCGCCGCTGCACCACCCGTGAAAGCGGCCGCCTTGGCGGCGCCCCAGGCCATGTGGGCCGAATGGGCCTCTGCACCGAGGACGCTCGACGAACCCGGAGCGAGCCCGTAGGGATCAGATCCCGTCGTGACGTCCGCCGCGACCGTCGGTGCGATCTCGCCCTCGCCGAGAGCCTCGGCCACGAGATCGAGAGCCGCACGGAACAACTCCAGGGGGCTTCTCCTCTGTTCGCGGAACGGTCGCTCCAACTCGATCGCGAGCGTCGAGTCGAGCACCGCCGTCGCCGCCTCGATCGCTTCAACCGACCGTCGATCCAGCGGATATCCCCGTTCGGAAAACACCTTCGTCGTGTAGGCGGGAAACGCCGAGACGAGAGCCGTGTGGAGATGGTGAGCTTCGGGGACCATGGGTATCAGGATATGCCTACACCGGAGCATGATCGGTCTACCATCCCCACCCAACACAGCGACCCCCTGGGGGACCCATGAAGAAACTCCTGCTCGTCGTAGCGGGCATCGCACTCCTCGCCGTTGCATGCCGAGCCGAGGTGAACGTCCTCGTCGACATCAACCAAGACCGATCCGGTTCGGCCACGTTCGAGTTCGGACTCGACGATGAGTTCAAGAACCTCATCGAGTCGAGCGGTGGCAGCACCGAGGATCTCCTCGAAGAGGCGAACCTCGCCGCCGAGGGCGGTGTCGCGACGACACGCACCGAAGGCGACATGACCTACACGGGCGTGCGGAAGGACTTCACCGACGTCGATGAAATCGTGGGCGATCTGACCGGTGAGTCGAACTCGGACGGGCCGTTCACCGACTTCTCGTTCGAGATGGATGACAAGACTGCGGAACTCACGGCGACCATCTCGGCCCCGGAGCAGGATGCGGGCGATCTCCCGATCGATCCGTCGACGATCACCGACGACATCTTCTCGTCGAACTTCATCCTGTCGATGCCGGGAACGGTGGTCGAGCACAACGCGGACGAGGTGCTCCCGGATGGGCGTCTCCGCTGGGATCTGCCGATCCTCGGTGGGACGAAAGAGGTTCACGCGCTCTCCGAGTTCGGTGGGAGCAGCCTGTGGTGGCTCTGGATCGTTCTCGGCGTCGTGCTCGTCGTCGGCGTGATCGCGATCATCGCCGCCGTCATCATCGGTCGACGCCAGCAGCGGGACGCCGTGAACGACGCGGCCGCCCAGTACCCCGAATCCGCTGTGGAGACGCTCGGAGGCGCCGATGCAAGCGAAGCGTCGAACGACGATGTGCCGGGCGACGATGACTCCGGTGAAGGCGAAACGGAAGCATCGGATGAGTCCGAGACATCGGACGACGCACCGGACGAAGACTGAGAGACCATCATGCGGGCGGTCGTGATCGGCCGCCCGCATGCGGACCCGATCTCGGCTCACGCCGGGTGTTCAGGATCGTCCGGGATCACTTGCTCAGTACGACGACGCCGATGAGGCCGTACGGCCCCTCGACGACCCCCACACCGACCGACGTGAATCCTTCGCCGGGGCCTGCGGCATCTGCGAGGCCGTCGACGCTCGGTGCGAGAATCAAGTACTCAGCCGCTGTGTCGTATCCGACACCCGCCGCGTCGAGGCGATCTTCCACCGGAACGGCGGCGGCGAACGATCCGGTCCGATAGACCGTCGCGGCCCGGGTGACGGCGACGAGGCTCATCGGCTCGGACCATTCGAGCGGCGCGAGACCCGCCGAATCCCGCTCGTGGTTCATCGCTTCGTACAGCGCCGCGGCGTCGCTCGTCGATGCGTGGACGTTCCCCCCGGAGCCCGGCAACGTGACGTCCGTGAACCGTGGGTCGATCACCCATCCGTCCACGACGCCCCTGATCCAGACCATCGACTGCAGTGCCCGGTCACCGGTGACGACGGCCATGGCTCGCTGGGCCGGACCCTCCGGGCGGACGACGAAGTCGGCGACCCGGGACTCCTCGAACTGTGTGGTCCACGACGACGGCAACGGTGCAGCCGACATCAGTGTTACAGCGATCACCACCAGGATGGCGCTGTAGACGGCTCCGAGCGCGGCCCCGCCGATCCGATTGAGCGTCGTCAACCCGGGCAGATGCTTGATCGTTCCGTGGATCAGCGAACCTGCGATCGACGCGCCGATCGCGATGCCGACGAACAGGACGATCCCGCCGATCAGACGGGCGAGATCGGGTGACATTCCGAAGACGCCGCTGAGCGCCCTGCCGGCGAACGGGGCGAGGCGGAACGCCAGGACGGCACCGAGAACGAGCGTTCCCACGTCGATGGCTTCCCTCACCAGTCCTCGAACCCAGCCGCGGATGACGAGAAGAGCGAACAGGACGACGGAGACGATGTCGATGATCACGGTCGACTCAGCACGCGGCCCGGAACCCGGGGTCACGCATCGTCGGACTCCTGCGCCTGGTCGGAGGGCGGACCCGGCACCACGTCGATCTCCCGCGTCCAGAACTTGCGCTGAGGCGGTTCGATGAACATCGACTCGGCGGCCATATGCGGGCTCTGATGGAGTATTCGGGTCCTCCACCAGTAGCCGCCGATGATCTTGAGCGCGGCCGTGAGCGGTACGGCGATCACGATGCCCCAGAAGCCGGCGATGGCGCCGGCGAGGACGAGAACGAGCAGGGTCACGGCGGGATGCAGACGGACGGTAGCACGCAGGACGCTCGGGCTCACGAAGTTGTTGTCGATCTGCTGCACGACCACCGCGACGACCACAGCCCAGAACGCCGTCGTGATGTCGGTCGTCGTCAACGCGACGAGGACGCCGAGGATGCCGCCGACCCAGGGCCCGAGGAACGGCACGACGTTCAGCAGCCCGCCGATCATCCCGATCAACAGCCAGAAGGGCAGATCGATGATCCGGTACCCGACGCTCAGCATGATCCCGACGATGACCGCCACGAAGAGTTGCCCGCGGAGGAAGCCCCCGACGGCGGTGTTGAGGCGCCGGCCGACGTATGCCACCTCCGTGCGGTTCCGTTCCGGAACGAGTTCGAGCATCCGCCGTTGCACGTTCGGGAGGTCGATGAGGAGATAGAAAGCGACGGCCGGCCCGAGGATGAAGACGAGGACGAACTCGAAGATGCCGCTCGTCAGCGTGCCGATCTGGGCGAACACGATCGAGAAGATCGTGTCCTGGTTCCCGGGGTCGTTGAGGTATTCGAGAATCTGATCGTAGGACCAGATCGATCCGTCGAGGCCGAACCGCTGGGCGAGGGTGACCGTTTGCTCCGCGAGCCGGTCGTAGAGCGTCGGGAACTCTGCAGCGAACCCGCGAGCCTGATCGACGATGCTGGGCACCACGATGAGGCCGAGCACGATCAGTCCCGCCAGGATGGAGAGGAAGCCCAATGCGGCACCCACGATCCGGTGCACGCCGCGTTGCTGAAGCGCCGTGACGACGGGGTTGAGCACGAACACGACGATGAGCGCGACGAAGAGCGGAGCGAAGATGACCCGACCTTCGATGAGCACATAGGCTCCGACGACGATCAGGATCAACGCACCGATCGTTGCCCACGAGTAGATGCCGATGCGACGTGCGAGCGCATCGAACTCTTCGCTCACCCGCGGCGGTCCTGATTCACCGTTCAACGGACGGTCCCCGTCCGACGGGCGATCTGGGCGAGGCGCTCGCTGCGCATTCGACGAAGCCGCCGGACCACGAGCGGCGCGTACGCCAGGGCATCGTCGTCATCGATGAGCCGCCGGACCGCTTCGTAGTAGCGGGCTGCGCTCATCTGCAGGTACTCGCGGATCGCCCGATCCTTCGGTCCGGGGAACAACCACCACGAGCCCTCAAAATCGAGAACCTTCCGGTCCCGTTCGGACATCATGAGCGAAGCGTATCGAGGGGGTGTGACAGAAAGGCGGATTTCGCGGTCTGAACGCGGTCGAACTCGTCAACCCCGACGATCCGGACCGAACGTCATCTCAGTCGTCGTCGGTGCACCGGTCGATGCGTTCGTGCACGTGCTCCATCAATTGCGCCTCGACCGCCCGCAAAGCGCGAGCTGCAGCGAGGTCCCCGGCGGTGTGCCCCTTGATGTCGGTCCGGCCGATCTTGGCCCAGCCCTCTCCGCTGAAGGAGCCGGACGGACACTCCATCGTCGCAACGGCGACCGCCTTGTCGTCGTTGACGTCGACGTGCAGATTCACGACGTAGTTCACAGACCCTCCTCGGGTGTTTGGTCCATGACTGATCCTGAACCATCCGGCGGGGATGCGGTAGGGCACATCGTCGGTACATGGTGGTGGATGGTTCAATGAAGGGCGTGTTCGCCCGCATCCTCCTCATAGTCGCCGTTGCCGTCGCCCTCGCGACGTCGGCATGCGCCGCCGGCTCGAATCCAGAGCCGTACGACGCGTCTCAGACCGTTGTCGGGATCGGGGATTCGATCATGGTCGCCGCGACCGGCGACCTCGAGGCGGTCGTCGAAGGGATCATCCTCGATGCCGAGGTCGGACGTCCCTTCCGCGATGCGGTCCCGGCGCTCGAGCGCTACCTCTCGACCAACCCTGAGCCCGACATCCTCGTGGTCGCTCTCGGCACGAACGCCGGGGCGAGCGCAGGTCAGATCGACGAGTTGATGGTCGCCGCCGACGGGATCGATCGGGTCATCTTCGTGAACGTGCGCGTCCCCAGGCCCTGGGAGGCAGCCACGAACGAGGCGATCGCCGATGCGGCCGACCGATACGACAACGTCGAGATCGTGGACTGGTACGGATCGAGCGGCGGCAACGCCCGGCTCTTCCGCAGCGACGGGTATCACCCCAGCGCGATCGGCTCCGAGCTGTGGTCGAACCTCATCGCGATCCAGATCAAGAGCTGACACACTTCATCGTGCGGGCTGTTGCGGCGACGTGACGATGGAGCCGGGTATCGGATTCGAACCGATGACCTTCTCTTTACAAGAGAGATGCTCTGCCAGCTGAGCTAACCCGGCGCGGGCATCAGGATACCCAGCCGCGGGCCCTGGAGACCTCGAATACCGCGAGAGCGGTGGCCACCGATGCGTTGAGGCTCTCGACCGGCCCCGCGTGGGGAATCCGAACGATCGCATCGCACCGTTCCGCCGTGAGCCGGTGCAGGCCCTTCCCCTCGGCCCCGACGACGATGGCCACCGGCTCGGTGAGGAGGTCGAAACCGAACAGGGAGCGCTCCCCCGAACCGTCGAGGCCGACCCTCCACACGCCGAGCTTCTCCAGCTTCCGCAGAGCCTCGGGGATGGAGGACACCTCGACCAACGCAACGGTTTCGAACGTCCCGGCCGCCGCCTTGAACGCCGCCGCACCGATCGGCGCCGACCGGTGTTTGGGGACGACGACAGCTTCGAAGCCGGCCGCGACCGCCGAGCGGACCGCCGCGCCGAGGTTCCGCTGATCCTCGAGGTGGTCGAAGACGAGCAGAGCCGCGGGGCTCGTGACGTCGACGGCAGACTCGAGTGTCGTGGTCGGTTTCGGCCGGCACTCCGCGATGACCCCCTGGGGAGCGGATGTGAGCGATCGGTCCCGAACGTCATGGACGTACTCGACCCGTGCCCCGGTCGCCCGAGCGCGACCTGCGAGGGACGTGTAGGCCTCGCTGTTGAGGCGCCGCTGTTCGATCTGCAACGTCGTCACCCGGCCGGCCTCCACGGCGGCGACGACGGCATGGAAGCCTTCGACCCTATCCCCGATGCCAGCGCGAGCCATCAGGCGTGTCCTCCACGGTGATTCCGATCGCTGCAAGGTCGTCCCGGATCGCGTCTGAGACGGCCCACTCACGGTCGGCTCGTGCCCGATCCCTGATCGCGAGCAACTCGTCGATTCCCCCGCCGGGTGCGCCGTGACGCGTGGCGATCTCCGCGACTTCGTCACCCACCGATTCGGCCTCTGCGGATGGCTCTCCGAGTCCCAGCACCGCGACGATCTCGTCGTAGGCCGCGGTGAGCGGTCCCGCGTCGTCCCCTGCGTCGAGACGACGATTCCCCTCTCGTACGAGGTCGAAGAGAACGCCGAGGCCTCCGGCGACGTCGAAGTCGTCGTCCATGGTTTCTTTGAATCGGGCGATGAACTCCGGATCGGCCGTCGCATCGACCGGACCGGGCGTCCGTCGGCGGAATCCCCAGAGCCGATCGAGCGCCGCTTCGGCATCGACGAGGCCGTTCTCCGAGAAGTCGAGGGGTTTGCGGTAGTGGGTCCTGAGGTAGACCATCCGAACGGCGGTCGGGCGGTGCTGGGTGAGGACTTCGAGCAGATCCACGACGTGCCCCGTGGACTTCGACATCTTCTCACCTTCGAGGTTCATCATCCCGTTGTGGAGCCAGTAGTGGGCGAACGGCACTCCCGTCGCGGCCTCGGACTGGGCGATCTCGTTCTCGTGATGGGGGAAGATGAGGTCGTGGCCGCCGGCGTGGATGTCGAAACCGTCACCCAGGTACTTGCGGGCCATCGCAGAGCACTCGATGTGCCATCCGGGACGCCCGGGTCCCCACGGGGAGTCCCATTGGGGCTCACCGGGTTTGGCGGCTTTCCACAGGGCGAAGTCCAGAGGGTCCCGCTTCCGCTCGTTCGGATCGACCCGGGCGCCGGATCGGAGATCGTCCGGGTTGTGTCGCGAAAGCTTGCCGTAGTCGGGGTACGAACGAACCGAGAAGTACACGTCACCATCGACGACGTACGCGTGCCCCGTGTCGATCAACTGCTCGACGAGTTCGAGCATCTCGGCGATGTGATGCGTCGCCCACGGTTCGACCGTCGGCTCCTTGACACCGAGAAGGCGATGAGCCTCGTCGAACGCTCCGTACGCCCGCTCGACGATGACGTCGGTTCCGACGCCTTCGGCTCTCGCGGCGTCGATGATCTTGTCGTCGACGTCGGTGACGTTGCGAACGTACGTGACGTCGTATCCCAGCCACTCGAGATAGCGGCGGATCACGTCGAACACGACTGCCGATCGGCCGTGCCCGAGGTGAGGAGCGGACTGGACGGTCGCTCCGCACACGTACATCCCGATCTTGCCTTCGTCGCGCGTCTCGAGTTCGACGAGTTCGTGTCCGAGCGTGTTGTAGATCCTCATCCGCGGGGATGGTACCGCGCTGGGTTTCCATTCCGCGGGCTGGAGACGGCACATAGGACGCAGAGAACCCTGGGTTCGTGTCGTTATGATGAGGCGGATGTTGATCTACGGTCACCGCGGGGCCTCGGCCTACGCCCGCCAGAACACGGTGGAGGCGTACGCTCTCGCCATCGCCCAGGGAGCCGACGGGGTGGAGCTCGACGTGCGACGGAGCCGGGACGGCGCCCTGATCATCCACCACGACGACCGTCCCTCCCCCGACGCCACACCGTTCGTCCGGCTCGATTTCCGCGAGATCCGATCGACCACACCGTGGGTTCCGACGCTCGACGAAGCCTGGGAGGCGGTGGGGCCCGAAGGACGGCTCAACATCGAGATCAAGAACACGCCCGGCCAGGCGGACTACGACCCGACCCACCGCGTCGGCGAAGCCGTCGGTCGGTGGATCGCCTCCCGCGACACCGGGGACCGCATCCTCGTCTCCTCCCTCAACGCCCACACGCTCGCCGCCGTGCGACGGAACGCCCCGGCTCCGACCGCGCTCGTCGTCACCGCATGGATCGATCCTCTTCTGGCGATCCGGGAAGCGATCGCTAGGGGGGACGCCGCCATCAGCCTCTCGCTCGAAGCGACGATCCCCGATGCAGCGAAGATCGTGGAGGCGGCGGGGGACGTCGACGTACTGGTGTGGACGGTCAACGACCCCGACCAGGCGGAGACGCTGGCCGATGCGGGGGTCGCGGGCATCTTCACCGACGACCCACCGCTGATGATCGACCGGCTCAGCGGTAGATCGTAACGACCGCCGCGGCGGCGATACCTTCGTCTGCTCCGATCGACCCCATGCCGTCGGTCGTCGTTCCCTTCACCGATACGGAAGATCGGTCGATCCGCAACCTCGTCGCGATCTGCGAACGCATCTCATCGCGGTAGGGGGCGATCCGGACCGACTGGGATATCACGGTGACATCGACGTTGTCGACGAGGTGCGCACGGTCCTCGATCATCCGGGCGGCTCGGGCGAGCAACTCCATGGAATCGACTCCGGCCATGGCCGGGTCGGAGGAGGGGAAGTGCATGCCGAGGTCGCCCAGAGCGAACGACCCGAGGAGCGCATCGGCGAGAGCGTGCGCCACGACGTCGCCGTCGCTCGTTGCCTCCAATCCTCGCGATTCGTCGACGATGACACCGGCCAGACGGATCGGGCCGCTCCCGCCGAATCGATGAGCATCGAACCCCCAACCAACTCGTGTTCGTGAATCAGGCATAGTGCGTCGATCGTAGCGCCTTGGCGACCGCGAGATCGGCCGGGTACGTCACTTTGAGATTCAAGACGTCGCCATCGACGACCGCGACCTTCTCGCCGAGCGCCTCCACCATCGAAGCGTCATCGGTCGCATCCCCGTCCGACGACTCGTGCGCCCTCCTCAGGATCGCGAGGTCGAAGCCCTGCGGGGTCTGCACCGCGGCGAGGCTCGATCGATCGATGGTCTCGACGACGATCCCGTCGACGACGCGTTTGATCGTGTCACGAACGGGGACGACCGGGACGACGCCCGCCGCGTCTCCCCGCCCCAGGCGATCGATCACGCGGGTGATCAGGTCGATCGCGACCAATGGCCGCGCGGCATCGTGTACGAGGACGAACCCTGCGGCAGCGGGGATCTGTGCAAGGCCTGCGGCGACCGAGTCTCGCCTACGCTCGCCGCCGGGCACGGCACCGTCGAGATCACCGACGACGACGATCGGATCGACTCCGGCGCTCTCCATCGCCCGGTAGCTGTGCTGCCAGAGGGGGAGGCCGCCGAACTCGAGATCATGTTTCCGCCGTCCGAAACGTGTTCCACGCCCGGCCGCCAGGAGGATTCCCCAGATCTGCGTCCGCTCAACCATGACCGAATGGTATCCGGTGCGAGACGAGCGTCAGGCGTCTTCCTCCGGCTCTACCTTCGGAAGTGCTCGTTCGAGCCGTTTCGTCGCCTCCTCCTCGGAGACGTCGAGAGAGAACTCCAGTTCGCTGATGATGATCAGTCGCGCCTTGGCGAGCATGCGTTTGAGGGCCGGGGAGATCCCCTTGATCTTCTGCGCGTAGTCGAGATCCCTGATCACTTCGGCGACCTGGAAGATGTCGCCGCTGTTGATCTTCTCGGTCAACACCTTGTACCAGCGACTCCAATTCGAACCGGCGTCCTGCGGTTCACCGCGAAGCGTCTGGAACACCTGTCGGGCTTTCGACTTGGAGATGACGGGACGAACCCCCCGCTCGATCGCAGAGGCTGTCGGCACCCGGACGATGAGTTGATCGGTGGCGATCTCGAGCACGTAGAAGTCCTGCTTCTCTCCCTTGAACTCGCGCTTCTCTTTCCCGATGATGGTGGCCGCGCCGTGGTGCGGGTAAACGACCTTGTCTCCGACCGCGAACGGGTCGACCTTCGCCGCCGACTTCTTTGCCGCCGCCTTCTGCGCCGCCTTCGACGGAGCCACCGGCACCTTCCGTGCCGGAGTCTTCCGAACGGGGGCCTTCTTCGCAGCAGGAGCCTTCTTCGCTGTGGTCGCCTTCTTGGCCGGAGCCTTCTTCGCTGGAGCCGCCTTCTTGGCCGGAGCCTTCTTCGCAGCAGTCGCCTTCTTCGCGGGAGCCTTCTTCGCGGGAGCCTTCTTCGCGGGAGCCGCCTTCTTGGCCGGAGCCTTCT
>JAOZRW010000007.1:14712-79682 GCA_029939995.1 Acidimicrobiia bacterium
CGCCTTCTTGGCCGGAGCCTTCTTCGCAGCAGTCGCCTTCTTCGCGGGAGCCTTCTTCGCAGAGGTCTTCTTCGTCGCCGCGGACTTCTTGGCCGGAGCCTTCTTCACAGCGGCCTTCTTCGCAGCAGTCGTCTTCTTCGTCGCCAAAAGTCTTCCCGGGGTAGCGGAGAGGTGATTGTACCGGTCGGTCACGCAGTAGCGGCCGGGTCGTCAGTCCTGGATCTGTGGATTGATGATTCCATTGTTCTGGTCGAGGTACGCGAGGATTCGGGCCGCCCGTCGAGGACCGACACCGTCGATCTGGTCGAGTTCTTCGAGCGTGGCCGAGCGGAGACGCTGCAACGTGCCGAAGCGCTTCTGGAGACGGTCGCGTACGGAGTCCGGCATGCGCGGCACGGCGGCCAGCGCCCGGATCCCGCGCGGGCTCACTTCCCGATCGAGCGGAACCAGGCCCAGGATCTCCCCGACCTTCGAGGTGTGGTAGAGATCCTCGAGCGGGATCTCGTAGAGCTTGGGGACGATCGACGACCCGCGGCGGGGCTTGCGAGGCTGATAGTCGGCGTTCACGAGGTCGACGAGGGCCGGGACGCCCTCCGCTACATCGGCCGCCTGGAGGCGGATCAGTGGCGCTTCGTCCCCCAGCTCGACGGCGATGAGCTCGAGTTCCTCAACGTGGCGCAGCACCAACGCTGCACGTTGGATGACCTTCACGGCGTCGCGCATCGTGACGATGTCGTCCACCTCGTACATGGAGAGGCGCTCGACGGCCTCGTCGAGGCGGCGGCGGAGGCGTTCGAGGGATTGCAGCCGCTGATTCGCTTCCGCGAACAGGGCCGTCGGCGACTGGAGCACGAACCGCTGGTCGCCGACGTAGAGGGCTGCGAGATCACGGCCCTCCTCGCTCACAGCGAGCACCGGCAGGCCTGTCTGCGAGGCGAGCCGGTCGGCAGTTCGGAACCTGGTCCCGGTCTCGTCTGTAGGGATCCTCGGATCCGGGATGAAGTGAACGTTCGCCCTCGTGATCGTCTTTGTGCCCTCGTCGATGACGATGCCACCGTCCATCTTGGCCAGCTCTGCGATCCGTTGGGCCGTGAGCGGGACGTCCGCGAACCGGAAGCCTCCCGTGCACAGGTCATCGATCTGGTCGCTCGATCCGAGTACGAGCAGAGCGCCGGTGCCCTGACGGAAGATGAGTTCAGCAGCGTCCCTGAGTGTCGTCCCCGGGGCGAACCGGCGGAGGACGTCGAGCGGAGGTGGTGCTTTCGGAGTCATCCACGCCGCAGGCTAGTCCATGCGACGCCCTGGTGTGGCGGAGCTCGACCGCGACGGTTCGCCAGCCGGAACCGCATGGAGCCGGGCACGGCGATCCGGAACCCTGCGCTGAATCCCGAGATCCCGCAGTAGATCCCCGAGACGCCGACCGTCGCCCGCTTCGATGATTCGCTCGACGCCGAGACGCTCGGCTTCGGCCCGGCGACGATCGGCACGGCCCACCGCCCGTACCTCCCCGGTCAGGCCGACCTCGCCCCACGCGGCGACGGAGCCCAACGGAGTTCCGGTGGCGGCCGACGCGATCGCCATGGCGACCGGCAGGTCGGCCGCCGGCTCTGCGATCGAGATGCCGCCCATGACCGACACGTAGACCTCCCGTGTGCTCATCCGGAGACCTCCATGACGCTCGATGGCGGCAACGATCTGGTGGACACGCGGCACGGCCAGCCCCTTGACGCTGCGCCGCGGCTGGGCCGACCGGGTCGGAACGACGAGCGCTTGGATCTCCACGAGCAACGACCTCCGCCCGTCGAGCGATGGGAACAGCACGCTGCCGGAAACGCCGTCTTCGCGGCTGCCGGTCAACGCCAGACTCGGATCACGCATCGTTTCCAGACCGCGGTCCGTCATCTCGAAGACACCGACCTCGTCGATCGACCCGAATCTGTTCTTCGCCCCTCGCAGGAAGCGGAGGTTCCTGTGCGGGTCGCCGTCGAGCGCGAGCACGACGTCGACCATGTGCTCGAGGACCTTCGGACCCGCGATCGCCCCGTCCTTCGTGACGTGCCCGATGAGGATGAGCACGACATCGGACTCCTTCGCCGCGGCGATGAGCCGCGCCGCGGCATCGCGGATCTGGGACATGGCTCCCGATCCACCACCGCTTGCGCCGTCGCGAACGGTCTGGATCGAGTCGATCACGACGAGCGGATAGCTCCCGCCCCGGATGATTTCGGCCAGATTCCCGGCGTCGGACTCCGCTACGACGTCCAGCCCGTCGACGACGGCGTTCACGCGATGCGCCCGCAAGCCGATCTGGGAGAGGGATTCCTCACCGGAGGCGATGAGGGCGCTCCTGTTTCGGCGGGCGAGAGCCGCACCGATCTGGAGAACGACGGTCGACTTGCCTACACCGGGCGGCCCGCCGAGCAGCACGACCGACCCCGGGACCGCACCTCCCCCGAGCACACGGTCGAATTCGGTCATCCCGGTGTCGAGACGGCGCATCCGCTTCCCGGCGCCGGAGCCGATCGGCTCCGGCGTCGCGGAGGACGCCCCTGCTGCGGGGACCTCCGAGAGCGTTCCGGTGGCCCGGCACTGGGGACAGAACCCCATCCAGCGGCTCGTCCGGTAGGAGCATTTCGCACACAAGTAGTTGGACATGGTCCGTACCGTACGGGTTGGATGTGACAGAAACCGTCAGCGGCGTCGGATCGCCCAGAACGCGACGAGAACCGCTACGAGGACGAGGAACATCGCCCCGAGGATGTTTCCGACGCTCCACGGTTCGGCAACGCGAACCAACGCAAACCACGACATTCGTGCCACAATACCGGGGAACACACCCCACCGAAAGATTGCAATCGGATGGACCAGGAAAAACCCGAGTTCGACGATCTCTTCGAACCGTTCGAACTCGGAGAAACACCACCAGAATCGGACACGCCGCGTCGGCAGCCCGCGCCCCGCGAGCCCGCGCCCGAGACGGCCGCGCAACCACCGGCGACCGTGCCCGCCGGTGTGTCCACCGTCGCATGCCCATCGTGCGGAGCGACCAACCCGGACTACAACCGGCACTGCGAGCAGTGCGGAGCCCGGCTGAGCCAGGAGCCGCTCCCGGTTGCCCCGGCACCGACGCTGCGGACGTCGCCCGGCGGCAGAGCCCTCGGGGTGCTCGGAGCCGTCGTGCTGTTCGTCGCGCTCGCTGCCTTGATCTTCAACGTGTTCAGAGGCGGTGGCGATGAAGTCGCCGACTCGTCGTCCACGACCTCGGTCGCCACGACGGTGCCGGTCGCCACGATCGAGATCTTCCCGGCATCGGTGGATGCCAGCTCCTACTCCGACGGGTATGAGCCGGAGCATCTCATCGACGGCGACCCCGAGACCGACTGGAACGACGACGGGGCACGCGGCGTCGACGCCTGGCTGAAGTTCACGTTCACCGAACCGGTTCGCATCACGGAGATCGAGCTCCAGAACCTGACGGACGAAGAACGGTTCAAACGGAACTACAAGATCCAGGGATATCTGATCACGACGGACGACCTCGACATCGAGATCTCAGGGCGGCTCTCGAACACGAACGACCCGCAGCGGGTCCCGATCGCGAGTATCGGCACGACCGAGCTCACGATCTTCGTGAAGAGCACCTACCCGGCTGAGCCCGCGGGGGACAAACCGCCCTTCAACGAACTCGCACTCCAATCGGTACGGTTCTTCGGCAGCCGGGGATAGCCGATCCTCCACCGCCGGTACGACCGTCGACCGGTCGCCCGCGTAGCCGTACGGACGCCGGCCATCCCCTGGAACGTGTAGGACGGTGCCGTCGGCCCGATCGATGCCACAGCGGGCCGGGCTCACGGACGAGGTTCCGCCGTCCCCGCGTCGGAACAGCGGAGCCGAAGCTGCCTGCGGCGAACGACGCTTCGCGAATCCCTAGACCGCTTCGCCCTTCCGATAGCGGAGACCATCGGCGGCGGGCATCCTCAGACGCTGCGTCGCCAGCGACAGGACCAGCAGCGTCACGAGGTACGGCAGTGCGGCGACGACCTGCGTCGGGACCGTGTCGGTCGCGAGATACCAGACCAGGAACACTGCAGCGGCAACACCCTGGATGATCGTGCCGGCCATCTTCTTCCGCACGAGGGACCAGACGGCGAGTCCGGCGAGCGCGATCGCCGCCACGAGAAGCAGCGCATGCACGGCGGTGCCCTGGCGGAGACTCAACGCATCCGCGTAGCCGAAGACCGATGCGCCCGCCGCAACGCCGAACGGGTACCAGTTGCCGAAGATCAGCGAGGCGAGGCCGATGAAGCCCCGGCCGGCCGTCATGCCCTCACGGTAGATGCCGGCCTGCACGACGACGAGATACGCCCCGCCGAGACCGGCGAGCGCACCCGAGATCACCACGCCGTAGTACTTCATCACAAGCACCGGGACACCGAGCGACTCAGCGGCGTACGGGTTCTCTCCGCACGACCGCAGGCGCAATCCCCACGCCGTACGCCACAGGGCCCACCAGATGAGGGGAACGAGGATGAGCGTCACGAGCGTCAGCCACGACATCTTCGTCGTGATGCCGGCGAGGATCCCCCCGAGGTCCGAGAGGAAGAAGATCGCCTGATCCTCCACCCAGTTGAACACGTTCGAGAGCAACGGGAAATCGAACGTGCCGATCGAACTCGAGATGCGAGGCGATTGCGTGGCGCCGCCGCCCGACTCCGGGGTGTACACGACGACGGACAGGAACCGCATCGCCCCTGCAGCGAGGATGTTGATCGCCACACCGGACACGATGTGGTCGACGGCGAAAGTGACCGTAGCGATCGCGTGGATCAGGCCGAAGATCGCTCCCCCGACGATGCCCATCGCGACCCCCTGCCACGGCCCCCACGCCCATCCGGCCCAGGCGCCGAACCACGTTCCGGCGATCATCATGCCCTCGAGGCCGATGTTGACGACACCGGCGCGCTCGGAGAACACGCCGCCGAGACCGGCGAGCATGATCGGGATGGTGAGCCGGATGGCGGCGGCCCACGTGCCGGACGAGGTCAGCTCAGATGTGCCGGCGATCGCCTGGACGAGCGAGAGGATGAAGACGCCGACCAGAGCGAGGGCCGTGTAGCGAAGCGCTCGCGAATCGAGCAGGGACGGCTTGGCGGCGAGATCCGGCTCGTACTCGGCCGAGTCGGGGAGGCGGGTGTTCGAATCGTCGAGACGACCGGTCATGCCGCCACCTCCTCTCCGGCTTCCAGCGATCTCGTCGCCTCGGCGGCGGCCTTGATCTCACGCTTCTCGATCATGCGGTTGACGACCTCGTAGGCCACGACGACCGCGAGAACGACGACACCCTGCATGATCTGGACGACCTCTTTCGGTGTGTCCTCGAAGTCCAGGATCAGCGCCGATCGTTCCATGAAGCCGAACAGCAGAGCGCCGAGCGCCATGCCGACCGCGCTGTTCCTGCCGAGCAGCGCGACGGCGATCCCGGTGAAACCGAGGCCCCGGGGGAAGTCCTGCGTGTAGGCGTGGAGGTTGCCGAACATGGTTGCAAGCCCGACCATTCCGGCGACGCCGCCGGAGATGAGCATCGTGACGACGACCATCCTCTTCGGAGCCACACCGGCCATGCGGGCGGCGCCGGGGTTCATCCCGGAAGCGCGAAGCTCGAAGCCGAACCTCGTCCGCTTGACGAGGATGTAGTAGAAGATGCCGATCGCGATCGCGACGAACAGGAACCCGTGCATCGAGATGCCGCGGGGCTCGCTGAACCCGAACATCGTGAACACCCAGTTGAGCCCGGGGATCTGCGCCGATGCAGCGAAGGTCGTCGTCTGGAGGTTCAGGGAAGTCGGGTCGTCGCGGACCCAGGTGAGGAGCAGGTACGCGATCAGGCTGAACGCGATGAAGTTCAACATGATCGTCGAGATCACCTCGTGGACACCCCGGGTGACCTTGAGGAAGCCTGCGATCCCGGACCAGAGCGCTCCGACGATGACCGCTACGAGGATCACGAGGGCCACGTGGAGGGGTGCCCAGAGAACGACGTTGCCGCCGATCCATCCGGCGAACAGCGCTCCAAGTAGATACTGCCCCTCGACTCCGATGTTGAACAGTCCCATCTGGAAACCGATCGCCACGGCGACCGCGGCGATGTACAGCGGGATCGCCCGGTTGACCATGGACGCGATCGATGTCGTCGTGGTTCCGAAGCTCCACATGGAGCCGAACGCGTCGATCGGATTGCGGCCGACGGCCCAGAGCGCGATCGAAGCCACGAGGAGAGCGAATATCATCGCGGCGGTCGGTGCGAGCAGCGAGAGCAGCATCTTCTTGAGGTTCATGCCGATGCCTCCGCTCCGACGCCGGTCATGTACGAGCCGAGCTCCTCCGGTGTGACGGTCTTCGGATCGAGATCCGCCACGATCCGTCCGGTGTAGATGACGAGGAGACGGTCGGAGAGACCGATCAGCTCCTCCAGATCCGCGCTGATGAGCAGCACCGCGAGCCCTTCCTTTCTCGCCGCACGAAGTTCGTCCCAGATCGCCGCCTGAGCGCCGACGTCGATGCCGCGGGTCGGATGAGCCGCTACGAGTACGTGCGGCTCGGCGATCATCTCCTTGCCGACGATGAGTTTCTGTTGGTTTCCCCCGGAGAGCGCGATCGCGTGGACGTCGGGTCCCGGAGTCTTCACGTCGAATCGTTCGATGACGGCGCTCGTCCGCTCCCTGGCACCCTTCCTGTTCACCCAGGGGCCGTTCGCGAACGGCTTGACCGTCTGGTGCCCGAGCATGGTGTTCTCCCAGAGCGGTGACTGGAGCAACAGCCCCTCCCGGTGCCGATCGGCCGGGATGATGCCGATGCCGGCCTCGCGGCGGCGTTTCGTGGACCAGTTTGCGATGTCCTCGTCCTTGAACCGGATGCTGCCGGCCGACACCTCGCGGATCCCCAGCAGGGCGTCGATCAGCTCGGCCTGACCGTTTCCTTCGACGCCGGCGATGCCGACGATCTCACCCTGCCGGATGTCGAAGGTGACGTCGTCGAGAACCGTGCGCCCGTCCGGTGACAGCGCCTCGACGCCGCGGACGGAGAGTTCGACGACATCGGTCACGGTCGACTCCGTCGTCTCCGGCGTCGGGAGCTCGGAACCGACCATCAGCTCTGCGAGCTGTTTCGCATCGATGCCTTCGGGATCGACCGTGGCGACCGTCCGGCCGCCCCGCATCACGGTGATCGAGTCTGCGATCGCGAGCACCTCGTCGAGGTGGTGCGAGATGAAGATGATCGTCTGGCCTTCTTCGACCATCCCCCTGAGGTTCACGAACAACTCGTCGACCTCCTGGGGTACGAGTACCGCCGTCGGCTCGTCGAGGATGAGGATGCGGGCCCCGCGGAACAGCACCTTCAGGATCTCGGTCCTCTGTCGCGCGCCGACGGTGAGCGACTCGACGAGAGCGTCGGGATCGAGTTCCATGCCGTAAGCGGCGCCGATATCGGCGATCTTCTCTTTCCCGGCGGCGAAATCGAGTTGGAGACCCTTCGTCGGTTCGGATCCGAGAACGACGTTCTCGAAGACGGTGAGGTTGTCGGCGAGCATGAAGTGCTGGTGGACCATCCCGATCCCCTCGGCGATCGCGTCCTTCGGGGTCTTGAAATCGACTTCCTTGCCGCGGACACGGATCGTTCCCGAATCGGGAGACTGCATTCCGTACAGGATCTTCATCAGGGTCGACTTGCCGGCGCCGTTCTCCCCCACGATCGCGTGGATCGTCCCCGCGCCGACGGCGAGTTCAACGTCTTCGTTGGCGATGACACCGGGGAAGGTCTTCGTGATTCCCGTCAATTCGACGGCCAGGGATTCGTCTGCCACCCGTGTTCTCCTCATCTCCGATTCGTCGACCCATATGCAACGGGCCCGAGGCTAGCGCCTCGGGCCCGTGCTGTGCTACTTGGCCGAACGAATCAGCCGACGGTGTCGGGGACGGTCACATCACCCGTGATGATCTTGGCACGAAGCTCGTCGATCTGGTCGACGATGTCATCGACGAATCCACCGGAGGTGGAGTAGCCGACGCCGTCCGCGTCGAGGTTGAACACCAGGACACCGGACTGGTTGCCTTCGTTCACGAAGTTGGCCACCGTCGTGTAGACGGCCACGTCAACTCGCTTGAGCATCGACGTCAGGATGTACTCCTTGACGTCGTCGCCTGCGGTCTCGTACTGGTCCGAGTCCACACCGATCGCCCACACCTTGCTGCCGCTCGTGGTGGAGAATTCCTTCGCAGCCTCGAAGAGACCGCCGCCGGAACCGCCGGCCGCGTGGTACACGACATCGGCGCCCTGCTCGTACATGGCGAGCGCGGCTTCCTTGCCCTTGGCCGGGTCGTTGAATCCGGAGAAGTCCGGCGGCTCGGTCAGGTACTGGGTGAGAACTTCGATGTCCGGGTTGATGTACTCGGCACCGAAGCGATAGCCGGCTTCGAACTTGTTGATGAGCCCGATGTTGACGCCGCCGATGAACCCGATCTTGCCGGACTGCGACTTCAACGCGGCCGCAGCACCGACGAGGGCCGAGCCCTCGTGCTCTGCGAACACCAGCGATGCAACGTTCGGTGCATCGACGACGGAGTCGACGATGGCGAAGTTCGTCTCGGGGAAGTCGGTGGCCGTGGCAGCGACTGCCTCGGCGAACGCGAACCCGATGGCGAAGTTCAGATCGAACCCGCTCTCGGCGAGCAGACGGAGGTTCTCCTCACGGTTCTCTCCACCTGCGGTGGGCTCGAGCTCCTGGATCTCGATGCCGAAGTCCTGCACGGCCTTGTCGAGGCCGGCGGCTGCGGAGTCGTTGAACGACTTGTCGCCGCGCCCGCCGATGTCGTAGGCCATGCCGACCTTGATTCCCTCGCCGGCCATCGAGCCTGCGGTGGTGGTCGTCTCTTCCGCAGGAGCTGCGGTCGTCGTGGTCTCTTCGTCGCCGGCTGCGGTCGTCGTGGTCTCTTCAGCGCCGGCCGCTGTCGTCGTGGTTTCATCGCTACTGCTGCTGCATGCTGCAACGATCAGTGCGAACGCGAGGAGCAGGATGAACAAGCCCCCACGTTTCTTCAATCCGGTCATGGATCGGACCCTTTCTGTCGGTTGAAACTGTTGCGCGCCTACCCGTGGGCGCAACCGAGTTGAGTCTAGGGCGTTTCAGAGCTTGATGTCGCCGGGCGACGAGATCCGGATCGCCGGGTAGGCCTCCCGACCGGTGCTCAGTGCTCGTTGTCGGCGAGTTCCACCGGAGGCTGATCCGGCGTCTCGATCGACACGAACGCGAGGCGCTCGGGATCCTCTTCGTCGATATCGACGAGGATGGTCGACCCCGCCGGGAACTCGCGATGGAGCACGCGCTCGGACAACGGGTCCTCCAACAGACGCTGGATCGCCCTGCGGAGCGGCCTCGCGCCGAGCTGCGGGTCGTACCCCTTCTCCGCGAGTCGCGTCTTCGCCGCGTCGGAGAGCGCCAGGTCGATCGCCTGCGATTCGAGCTGCGACCGCACACGGGCCACGAGGAGGTCGACGATCGTCTTGACCTCTTCCTGGGTCAGCTCGTGGAAGACGATGACCTCGTCGATACGGTTCAGGAACTCCGGGCGGAAGTGCTTCTTGAGCGACTCGACGACCTTCTCACGCATCTTGTCGTAGTCCAGTTCGGCGTCGTCGACGGAGAATCCGATCGCCTTCTTGCGGAGATCCGCGGTGCCGAGGTTGGACGTCATGATGATCACGGTGTTCTTGAAGTCGACGGCGCGCCCCTGGGCGTCCGTCAGACGCCCGTCCTCGAGGATCTGCAACAAGATGTTGAAGACGTCCTGGTGGGCCTTCTCGATCTCGTCGAACAGCACGACGGAGAACGGCTTCCTGCGAACGGCTTCCGTCAGCTGACCGCCCTCGTCGTATCCGACGTAGCCGGGTGGGGAACCGACGAGCCGGCTCACTGCGTGCTTCTCCATGTACTCGGACATGTCGATCTGGATCAGTGCATCCTCGTCGCCGAAGAGGAACTCGGTGAGCGCTTTCGCCGACTCGGTCTTGCCGACCCCGGACGGTCCGAGGAAGATGAAGGACCCCGCCGGCCGCTTCGGATCCTTCAACCCGGCACGGGTGCGGCGGATCGCTTTGGAGACCGCCTCGATGGCGTCGTGCTGGCCGATGATGCGCTTGTGGAGCTCGTCCTCCATGCGCAGCAGCCGCTCCGTCTCCTCCTCGGTGAGGCGATGCACGGGGATGCCGGTCCACTGGGCGAGAACCTCGGCGATCTGCTCCTCGTCGATGATGGACGAGTAGTCCTCGCCGACCGCCGCACCCTGGGACACGAAGCCGGAGCGCTCCCCCATCAGGTTCAGTTCCTGGTCGCGAAGCTTGGCCGCCCGTTCGTACTGCTGTGCGTAGACGGCTTCGCGTTTGTCTCCGCGGATCTTGGCCACGCGGTCGTCGATGTCGCGAACCTCGCTCGGGAGATCCTTGCGCTTGAGCCGCATCCGACTTCCCGCTTCGTCGATCAGGTCGATGGCCTTGTCCGGCAGGTACCGGTCGGCGATGTACCGGTCGGCGAGGTTCGCAGCGTTGACGAGCGCCTGGTCCGTGAACCGGACACGGTGATGGTCCTCGTACGAGTCGCGCAGGCCTTCGAGGATCTTGATGGTGTCGGCGACCGTCGGTTCTTCGACCTGGATGGGCTGGAACCGGCGTTCGAGGGCCGAGTCCTTCTCGAGGTACTTGCGGTACTCCTCGAGCGTCGTGGCACCGATCGTCTGGAGCTCACCGCGGGCGAGCATCGGCTTCAGGATGCTGGCCGCGTCGATCGCGCCTTCGGCTGCTCCGGCTCCGACGAGGGTGTGGATCTCGTCGATGAACAGGATGATGTCTCCGCGGGTGCGGATCTCCTTCAGAACCTTCTTGAGCCGCTCCTCGAAGTCGCCGCGGTACCGGGAGCCGGCGACGAGCGCTCCGAGATCGAGCGTGTAGAGATGTTTGTCGGTGAGGGTGTCCGGCACGTTCCCCTCCACGATCCGCTGGGCGAGGCCCTCCACGATGGCGGTCTTGCCGACGCCCGGCTCTCCGATCAGCACCGGGTTGTTCTTGGTGCGTCGGGAGAGGACCTGCATGACCCGTTCGATCTCCGTGGACCGGCCGATCACCGGATCGAGCTTGCGTTCGCGGGCGAGCTGCGTGAGGTTCCTGCCGAACTGGTCGAGCACGGTCGAGCCGCTGCTCGACGGTCCCGACTCGCTCTTCCCGCTCCCGCCCGGGTGCCCGGATGCGCTCGGTTCCTCGCTCTGGACACCGGAGAGGAGCTGGATCACCGTCTGGCGGACCTTGTGCAGTTCGGCGCCGAGCTGCTGGAGAACCTGGGCGGCGACACCCTCCCCCTCGCGGATGAGGCCGAGCAGGATGTGCTCGGTCCCGATGTAGTTGTGGCCGAGCTGGAGAGCCTCGCGCAGGGACAGTTCGAGGACCTTCTTGGCGCGGGGGGTGAACGGGATGTGCCCGCTGGGGGCCTGGGATCCCTGGCCGATGATCTCGACGACCTGGCTGCGAACCGATTCGAGGCTGATGTCCATGCTCTCGAGCGCGCGGGCGGCGACACCCTCGCCTTCGTGGATGAGACCGAGAAGGATGTGCTCGGTCCCGATGTAGTTGTGATTGAGGAGCCGCGCCTCTTCCTGGGCGAGAACCACGACCCTCCGGGCCCTATCGGTGAACCGTTCGAACAAGGTGACACCTCTTGATGGAACAATGGCGCCGGGATCCCCGAACGCCTCCCCAAGTATAGGAGCGGACGCCCGATAGACCCCGGTTCTTGAACCGGAGTATCCGGATCATGTTTCGGAAAACGCAGGGGCTACCATTCCCATTCCCGAGAGGCCCAGGAGACCCGTGGACCAGCCGATTCTCAACGATCTCGTCCCGATTCCAAGAGTATGGGACAGGATGAGCGGGGTCGAGCGACGCCTTCTCGAAGTCACGATGTCCGAAGACGTGTTCCTGACCGATATCGCCCAGCACCTGCTTCGCGCCGGCGGGAAGCGGTACCGTCCGCTCCTCGCGCAGGTCGCTGCGGAGCTCGGCTCGGGGGACGGTGACGGCCCGATCGAGGCCGGCGTCTCCGTCGAACTGGTCCACGTCGGATCGCTCTATCACGACGACGTCATCGATGAGGCCGACTCTCGCCGGGGGCAGGTCTCGGTGAACGAGAACTGGACGAATACGATCGCCATCCTTGCCGGCGACTTCCTTCTCGCCCGCGCCTCGGAGATCGCCGCTCCGCTCGGCGAGGAAGCCGTGACACTCGTCGCCCAGACGTACGCGCGCCTGTGCGAGGGGCAGGTCGCCGAACTCCGGTTCGCCGGGGCGCTCGACCACGGGCCGGACGGCTATTACCAGGTCATCGGTGGGAAAACGGCGAGTCTCATCCGCACGTCGGCACGGCTCGGTGCGATCACCGCGAACGCCTCCGACGAGGATGTCGAGGCCATCAGCGACTGGGCATGGGAAATGGGCCTCGTCTTTCAGATGACCGACGACGTGCTCGATCTCGTCGCCGACGAAGCGTTCCTCGGCAAACCCTCCGGGTCCGACATCGGCGAAGGTGTCTACACGCTCCCGGTGCTCTACGCGGCGAGCGGACCCGACGGGCCGAAGATCCGGGATGCTCTCTCCGGCGGCGCTCCGACGGATCGCGCGACCATCGACCGCGTGATCGAGCTCACCGTCGCCGGCGGCTTCGTCGACCGGGTCATCGACGAATCGATGGCGCACATGCGTCTCGCCGAGGCCGCAACCGATCGGATCAGCAGCCGGTCCCTGACCCCGGTTCTGCAGAACCTCGACGCGTACATCTTGAACCGCGTCAAGGCCGCCCGCGAATAGCCCGGCCCCCCTGCGTCGTCGCTGCGCTTCTCCGCGTCCCCCCGTCCTCCGGTCGGGGGGACAGGTATGAAAGGGGCCACACCCCTCTTTTTCACGTCTTTCATGTCCCCCCGGCACGGCCGGGGGGACGCGCACTCGCACGGCGAGTGCGCAGGGGGCCTACTGCTCGGGGCGCATCGTGGGGAAGAGGATCACTTCTCTGATGTGCTTGCGGTCGGTGACGAGCATCACGAGACGATCGACGCCGATCCCGAGCCCACCGGTCGGGGGGAGCCCGTACTCGAGGGCACGGAGATAGTCCTCGTCGACGGGATGCGCTTCGTCGTCACCCGCCGCCCGGGCTGCAGCCTGTGCCTCGAATCGCTTCCGCTGGTCGAACGGGTCGTTGAGCTCGGAGAACGCGTTGGCGTACTCCGACCCGGCGATGACCAGCTCGAATCGCTCGGTGAGCTCGGGATCGTCTCGATGCGCCCGGGCGAGCGGCGACACTTCCTTGGGGTAGTCCGTGACGAAGGTGGGATCCCACAAGCCGTCTTCGACCAGCTCTTCGTACATCTCGAAGAGAACCCGGCCGGATCCCCACGATGCATCGACGGCCACACCGCGGCGGGAGGCGAGCGCACGGAGCTGCTCGATCGGCGTGTCCATCGAAACGTCCTCTCCGACGGCCTCGGCCACGAGATCGATGAGACGCGCCCTCCGGAACGGCGGCGTGAGATCGAGCAGGCGCCCCTGATAGGTGAGGGCCGCCGAACCGGTGGCCGCCACCGCGACGGCGGAGAACACCGCTTCGATCAGATCCATGATGTCGGTGTAGTCGGCGAACGCCTGATACGCCTCGAGCATCGTGAACTCGGGGTTGTGTGTCGAGTCGACGCCTTCGTTGCGGAAGATGCGACCGATCTCGAATACGCGTTCGATCCCCCCGACGACGAGCCGCTTGAGGAACAGCTCGGTTGCGATCCGCATCGACAGATCGATGTCCAGCGCGTTGTGATGGGTCGTGAACGGACGAGCCGTCGCCCCCGTCGCCTGGGAGAGCAACACGGGCGTCTCGACCTCGATGAACCCGCGGTCCTCGAACTGTCGCCGGAGCTCGGAGATGACCCTTGCCCGCGTCAGCGCGACCGCCCGTGAGTCCTCGTTGACCATGAGGTCCACGTACCGGCGGCGTGAGCGGGCCTCCACGTCCTTGAGCCCGTGCCACTTGTCCGGGAGCGGGCGAAGCGCCTTGGCGAGAAGCGTCACCGACGAGACCCGGACGCTCAGCTCCCCCTTCCTGGTCGCGATGACCTCGCCGGTCGCACCGATCCAGTCCCCCGAGTCGAGGTGGAGGAAGTCGGCGAATCCTTCGTCCCCGAGAACCGCTTTGCTGACGAACAGCTGGATCCGGCCGGACACGTCCTGGAGCACGCCGAATGCGAGCCTGCCCATGTCACGCACGTTCATGAGCCGCCCGGCAACGGTCGCCTCGACGCCCGTTTCGGCTCCGGGTTCGAGATCCGCATACCGTTCGTGAAGCTCTGCTGCGAGGTCCGTGCGGTCGAACCGGTACGGGTAGCCGCCCCGCTCCGCTCCGGCCCGGTACTTCTCGATGCGCGCCGCTACGAGCGGGTCGTCGATCGGCGTCTCGGCGTGTTCGTCGGTCATTGCTCTTCCTGGTTCCGGTCGAAGATGATGCGCAAGCCCTCGAGGGTCAGATACTCGTCGACGACTTCGAGGTTGCGGCAGTGGGGGACGATGGTAGGGGCCAGGCCGCCGGTTGCGACGACCGCCGGATCTCCTCCCACCTCCGCTATCAGCCGCTCGATGATGCCGTCGACGAGTCCCGCATGGCCGTAGAGCGCCCCGCTCTGGATGGCTTCGACCGTTCCCTTGCCGATCGGTGAGCGCGGCGGCACGAATTCGACACGCCGCAGCGCCGCCGTGCCGGAGATCAGAGCCCGGGTCGCGATCTCCAGCCCCGGAGAGATCACACCGCCGATGTACGCGCCGTCGGCATCGACGACGTCGAAGTTCGTCGACGTGCCGAAATCGACCGCGATCACCGGGTTTCCGTGCCGCTCGCGCGCGCCGACGGCGTTGACGACTCGATCCGCCCCGACCTCCCTCGGGTTGTCGATGAGGATCGGCATGCCGGTCCTGATACCGGGCCCGACGACGATGACCGGGCCGTGAGACAGATCCGGGGCGACGCAGCGCATCGTCGCGGTGACCGACGGCACGACGCTCGAGACGGCGACACCTTCGATGTCGCCCGGAGTGAACCCGTCGAGAGCAAGCACACCGAGCAGTTCCCACCGCATCTCGTCCTTGGTCTGTTCCTTCGTGGAGAAACGCCAGTGGCCGACGAGCTCGTCGTGACGGAACAGTCCGACGGCGACCTGCGTGTTTCCGACGTCGATCGTGAGCAGCATCAGGCCTCCCTGTAGAGAATCGAGGTTTCGGCGAGCCGGATCCCCTCGTCAGGAACCCATTCGCCGCCGTCCGGATCGATGTGGACGTTGTCGAGCAGACGCGTCCTCCCCACCCTGGCGGCGACGGCGAGGAACGCCGGCCGGTCGAGGGCCCCGAGTGGAGCGGCCGTCTCTTGATCGGCGAGCGTCGCGTAGTCGAGGTCGATCCCGGGCTCCGCGTCGACGGGTCGAGCGGCGATCTCCTCCAGGATCCCTCCCGACCGTTCTCCCCGTCTCACCGCCGCGGCCGCCGCGAGGACTCCAGTGCTGAGCGCCCGGGCTGCGATCCGCTGCGCCGGGTCGAGGTAGGTGTTGCGCGACGACAGCGCGAGACCGTCTGATTCGCGGACGATCGGGGATCCGACGACGCGGATCGGGAACGAGAGGTCGGCGGTCATGCGGCGGACGGTCACGAGTTGTTGTGCGTCCTTCCGCCCGAAGTAGGCGACGTCGGGGGCGACGCCGGCGAAGAGCTTGGCCACGACGGTGGCGACGCCGTCGAAGTGACCGGGCCGGATCGCTCCCTCCATCGTCTCCGTCACGCCGGACACCGTGACACGGGTGAGCGGGTCCGACGGGTACATCTCGGAAAGCGGCGGAGCGAAGACGACGTCGGCGCCGGCGGCTTCGACGAGGGCGACGTCGCGGTCGAGATCGCGCGGGTACGAGGCCAGATCCTCGGTCGGGGCGAACTGGAGCGGATTGACGAAGATGCTGACGGTGACCGTGTCGCAGTCCCGTCTGGCGGCGTCGACGAGGCTGATGTGCCCCTCGTGCAGGTACCCCATGGTGGGGACGAAACCGACGCGGCCGCTCGCCAGGTCTCTGGCCTCCGCGAACGTTCGGACGATCTTCATCGGTCCTCCTCCCCCGGCGACGACGCAGCGATCACAGAGGTGGCCTCCACCATGGCATCGAACGCCGGTGCGAGCTCCGGAACGGTCGCCCGGACCGCCGCTCGCTGCATCTCAACGGTCCCGGCGTCTCCACGAGCGATCGGCCCCGTCAACGATGCGCGCGGCGTGGTGTCGAACGAGTTCGCGATCACGGCCTCGACGAGCGGTCGGGCCGCGTCGAACGGAACGCCCGCAACTTCGAAGAGCCGCCGTGCCATGACGAGGGCCGCAACCGGGAAGTTGGCCGCCGCAGCAGCAGCGGCGTGATAGGCGGCCCGGTCGGAGTCGGCGAGGTCGAACGGGCGGCACCCCATGCTCCGTGCGAATCCGTGCAGCGTGGACCGCAGCGGTTCCTCAGCTGTGACCCCTACCCACGATCCCGCGAGACGCCGTGCGCCGAGAGTGGGAGTCGGGATGGTCTGAAGCGGATGGAACGAGCCGATGTCGACTCCGTGACCGCCGAATGCGTCGAGCGCATCGACCGGTACGGCGCCGGAGAGGTGGACGACACCGGCCGCGGCGTTGCGCGCCACCGGTGCGATGCGGCCGGCCACGGTCGCGATGGCGTCGTCTCGAACGGCCACGATGACGAGATCCACGGGAGGGATCGGGTCACCGATCGCGAGCGATACGGCATCGAATCGTCCGGCGGCCGCCGTGGTTCGCCCGGCGTCCCGTCCGGCGACGGCGACGATCTCGTGTCCGGCACCGTTCGCTGCGATGGCAACGGCCTGGCCTGCACGTCCCGGGCCTGCGAGGGCAAGTCTCATGGGCTCCGATCCTCCCGGTATCGGTCCTGGCCCGCCTCGGGGCCTGTGTGGGGACAAACGTACTACGTCCGGGTCGGCTCGGCACCGCCCGGTTCCTCTTCGAGTCGTTGCAGCACCTGTTCGGCAACGGCACCGGCGGCCGGCTCGATCGCCGATCCGTCGGGCATGGTCGCATCCGGCCAGACCTCGAGAAGCGGGTCGAGCACGAATCGGCGATACCGGATCTGCGGGTGGGGAACGGTGAGCTGCGGGAGATCGAGCGACAACCGGTCGTAGAGGAGCAGGTCGAGATCGAGCGTTCGCGGACCCCACTTCGCCTCCCTGGTTCGCCCGCGGGCCCGCTCGATGAGGAGCAGATCGCGCAGGAGTGACATCGGAGGGCGCGCTGTGTCGATGAGAACGACGGCGTTGAGGTACGGCCCCTGATCCGGCCCGCCGACGGGCGCCGACTCGTACAGCGACGAAACGCCCACGATCGCCGAGACGGCCCGGAGCCCCCGAATCGCAGCACGTACATGGGCGGCCCTGTCGCCCAGGTTCGATCCGACGCCGATCGCGCAGCGGCTCACCGGATGGGGATGAGTGAGCGTCCCTCGGGACCGAGGGGGCGCCCGAGGATCTCCTGGATCACCGACGTCGCGATGATCGGGTCGTCCACGAGCCCCGAATAGACGAGATACCCGGCAAGCAACCCGCCGACCGTCTCGTCGATCGCATCCCGATGCAACAACACGGACGCCCCGCGAACGCCCAGGGCTTCGTCGATTGCGGCGAAGATGGGCTCGGTGTCGCCGATCTCATACGGCAAACCGTCGACCGGATGGACGATCACGCGGAACTCCGCCTCGTCGTAGGCTGCGGCGTTCTGGCCGGCGGGCAGGAGGGTGAGAATGGTGTTGATCCCTTGCTCCGTGAGCCAGGCGATCTCCTCTTCGCGGCGTACGCGTCGGTGCTGGAACCCCGATCCGCCGATCCGCTCGGATACGGCGAGCCGTCCGGCGATCACCCACCGGAAGCCCCTCGGCTCGAGTCCTGGTACATCTTTCTTAGCCATCAGTGGAACCGCACGATAGCGTCGGCCGTTCGCGCAGCGGAGATGGCGTCGGCCACGTCGTGGACGCGAACGACGGAGGCGCCCTTCGCCACAGCCAGCGCCACCGTAGCGCCCGTCGCAGCATCCCGATCCTCCGGGGTCGCCGGCCGTGCCGCCCGTTCGAGGATCGTGCCGAGGAACGCCTTGCGCGACGTCCCGACGAGCAGTAGACGGCCACGCCCGATGCGATCCAACTCGCTCAACAACGCGAGGTTGTGCTCGAACGTCTTGCCGAATCCGATGCCGGGATCGACCACGATGTGAGACGGCTCGACGCCGGACTCGACGACGGCTCGAACACGCTGCTGGAGGAAGTCGGCCACGTCCGCGACGACGTCGTCGTAGGCGGGATCGGCCTGCATCGTCCTGGGGTTCCCCTGCATGTGCATGATGACCACCCCGGCACCGCTTCGTGCGCATTCGGCGACCATCTCCGGATCTGTGAGACCGGTGACGTCGTTGACGATCTCGGCCCCTCCGGCGAGCGCCGCGGCGGCAACCGCAGGCTTGCTCGTGTCGACGGACACGACGAGACCGGCCCCGGCGAGTGCCCGCACGACGGGCACGACCCGTTCCGTCTCTTCGGCAGTGTCGATCGGCGAGGCGCCGGGGCGGGTCGACTCTCCTCCTACGTCGACGATGTCGGCTCCGAGATCGGCCAGGTGCAGACCGTGTCGAATCGCCGCGTCACGGTCGATCCACCGTCCACCGTCCGAGAACGAGTCGTGCGTGACGTTGACGATCCCCATGACGAGCGTGTGGTCGTCGGTCGTCAGCGAGCGGGTTCTGAGGTCCCAGGTCGTCGGCTCGAAGGACACCCGTCAGTTCACAGGCTCGGTGTCCGAGGGAGCCGCATCCGCCTCGTCGGTCGATCCGGTGCGGTCGGGCTCCCTCAGACGGAGGCCGCCGTTGTCGGTGTGCATCCACTTCGGAACGTCATGGAACACGGCGGCCACCTCGTCGGCGTCGAGCGTCTCCTGATCCATCAGGGCTACCGCGATGCGGTCGAGCGCGTCGCGATGGGTCGTGATGATCATCGTCGCTTCTTCGTGGGCCTGCGTGATGAGCTTGCGGACTTCCTCGTCGATCGCCGCGGCGACCTCGTTCGAGAGATCCTGGCCCCGCGTGTAGTCGCGGCCGAGGAAGACCTCCCCCTCGGGCTGTCCGTACTTGAGCGGGCCGAGACGTTCGCTCATCCCGTACTCCATCACCATCTTGCGAGCCAGCGTGGTCGCCTTCTCGATGTCGTTCGAGGCCCCGGTGGACGGATCCCCGAAGACGATCTCCTCGGCCGTCCTCCCACCGAGCGCATACGCGAGCTGGTCGACGAGTTCGCTGCGCTTCTCGTAGTACTTGTCTTCGAGCGGAAGCGCCATGGTGTATCCGCCGGCCCTGCCGCGGGGGATGATCGTGACCTTGTGGATCGGGTCGAGCCGGGGAAGGGCGAAACCGACGAGGGCGTGGCCCCCTTCGTGATAGGCCGTGAGCTTCCGTTCCTCCTCCGACATGACACGGCTCTTCCGCTCCGGTCCGGCGATGACACGCTCGATCGCTTCTTCGAGCTCGGCGTTCCCGATGTTCGTGCGGTCCCGACGAGCCGCGAGGAGCGCTCCCTCGTTGATCAGGTTCGCGAGGTCGGCGCCGGTGAACCCCGGCGTTTGACGGGCGAGCGCCCGGATGTCGACGTCGTCTGCCAGCGGCTTCCCCTTCGCATGCACGTTGAGGATCTGCTCGCGCCCCCTGATGTCGGGCCGATCGACCACGATCTGCCGGTCGAATCGCCCGGGCCGCAGGAGTGCGGGATCGAGGATGTCGGGCCGGTTCGTCGAGGCGATGACGATGACCCCGGCCTTGACGTCGAACCCGTCCAGTTCGACGAGGAGCTGGTTGAGGGTCTGCTCCCGCTCGTCGTGCCCGCCGCCGAGACCGGCTCCGCGATGGCGCCCGACGGCATCGATCTCGTCGATGAACACGATCGAAGGTGCGCTCGCCTTGGCCTGCTCGAAGAGGTCGCGGACCCGGCTGGCCCCGACGCCGACGAACATCTCGACGAACTCCGAGCCGGAGATGGCGTAGAACGGGACGCCCGCCTCGCCGGCGACCGCCCGGGCGAGCAACGTCTTGCCGGTGCCGGGAGGCCCGTAGAGGAGCACGCCTTTGGGGATCTTCGCCCCCATCGCACGGAACTTCTGCGGCTGCTGCAGGAACTCCTTGATCTCGTTGAGTTCCTCGATCGCCTCGTCGACACCCGCGACGTCGTCGAACGTCACCTTCGGTGTGTCTTTCGTGACCAGTTTCGCCTTCGACTTGCCGAACTGCATCACGCGGTTCCCGCCGCCCTGGAGCTGGAACATGATGAAGATGAAGAGCCCGAACAGGAGGAGATAGGGGAACACGTTCCCGAGGAACCACTGGAAGAAGGACGGTTCCTGGTTGTCGGTGATGCTCTCGACACCTGCGTCGAGGAGGATCTGGGTCATCTCCGGGGAGTACTCCGCCGGGTACTTCGTGACGAACTCGACCGTCTCACCCGACGCGTCGGTGTACGTGCCCACGACCTCGTTCGTCCGGTCCCGGATCGTGGCGGGATCGTCGATCTGGCCCGCTGCCAGCTTCTCGTTGAAATCGTTCAGGCTCAGCTCTTCAGGCTGGTTCGACTGGTTGACGAAGACGTTGACGGCCATCACCACGACGAAGATCACCGCGAGATATATCAATATGGTTCGTGCAGTCCGGCTCACACTGCTCCTCAGGCGACAGCGGGTCTACCCCATCCGTCGCACCATGGTACGCCAGTGGGTCTCTTAGGAAGACCCGGGATCGGGCCCGCGCGCAGGCGACGTGGCAGTCACACCTCGTCGACGACGGCGACGTACGGGAGGTTCCGGTACTTCCCGTCGAAGTCGAGCCCGTAGCCGATCACGAACTCCGGTCCGATGTGGAATCCCTCGTACGCCACGTCCAACGGCGGTCGCTCGACCCCGTCCTTGATCAACAGGGCCGCGAGCTTCAACGACGCCGGCTTGCGCACTTCGAGATTCTTGATGAGGTACTGGAGGGTCAGGCCGGTGTCGATGATGTCCTCGACGATCAGGACGTTGCGGCCCTCGATCTCCTCGTCGAGATCCTTCAAGATGCGCACGACCCCGGTCGACTTCGTCGACGCCCCGTACGACGAGACGGCCATGAAATCGAACTCGAGCGGCAGGTCGATGTGTCGGGCGAGGTCGGCCATCACGACGAACGCGCCCTTCAGCACGCCCACGAGGAGGAGATCCTGACCTTCATAGTCGCGGGTGATGGCGGCGCCCATCTCCGTGAGCTTCGCTTCGATCTCCTCGGCGGACACCAGGACTCTTCCGATCTTCATGTTCGACCTCTCTCATAGACCACGGCGACCGACCGGCTCGTCGAAGGCTGCGCCCACGAGGCGACACGGATCCCGACGACCGCTGCGATTCTGCCACCCGAAACGATCAGGGGCCAAGTGGAACGTCTGCGAACCGGGACGCCGTGCTCCGAGAGCACGGTTCGAACCGATTTCGAGCCACCCGCGATCGCGATCCGATCCCCGGGAGCCGGGACGCGCAGCGTCGCTCCGCCATCGAGTGCCGCGGGATCGAGCAGGAGCGTCGAGCGACGTCGGACCGGGAGCCCTTCCGCCGGCTCGAACCGGACGGCGCCGGCCCCGAATCGGATGGGCCGCCCCTGAACGATCTGGATCTCTTCGGGAACATCGGGCTCGCGTGCGGCGATGACGACGTACGGGCCCTCCAGGGTCACCGCCAGAGCACCCGTGATCGTCGCCGAATCCGCCCGCCGACCGGCCACCCGGAGCACCGCGTCCACGTCTGCGGCGGCTCCCGGATACGGTGCGAGGAGATGGCGCAGAGCCATCCTCACCGTCCGCGACGCGACGGCCGTGGGCACCGTTGCGAGCGCCGCAGTCGGGATCATCACGACGTTCCCCTCCCGGATGATGGGGATGTGCGTTGCAATCTCGTCGATCAGGAGATCGTCCGCCGCGGCGAGGCTCCCCGCCCTGGCCAGCACTCCGGCGATCCCGGTCCGGTACTCGCGTTCGAGCATGGGCAGCAGCTCGGAACGGACCCGGTTCCGGAGGTGAGCCCGATCTTCGTTGGCCGGATCGTCGGTGAATGGCAGCCCGAGGTCCTCGGCGACCGTTCGGATCTCCTCTCGCGTGAACCCCATCAGAGGACGCACGACACCGGGCCGGCTCCTCGACATCCCCGCGATCCCTGCGCTCCCCGACCCTCGCAGGAGGTTCATCAGCACCGTCTCGGCCTGGTCGTCCCTCGTATGCCCGGTGACGACCGTCTCCCCGTCCCGGATCGCACCATCGATCGCCCTCCACCGCGAGCGGCGGGCGCGATCTTCGAGCGAAGGCCCCTCCTGTACCGGGGCGTCCAGGATCGTCACGTCGATGCCGAGTTCGGCCGCGACCGCTCGCGCCGTTCGCTCGAGTGCTGCAGAACTCTCGAGCCCGTGCCGTACGAAGATGCATCGCACCTCGGGATGCCCGGCGACGGACCAGGCTGCGACGGCGGAGTCGGCGCCGCCGCCGAGGGCGACCGCGAGCGGTCCGGCCGGCACGAGATCGCGCGCTTCGGCCGCGACGCGCTCGGGGTTCACGCGATTCGGCGCAGCCACTGTTCCGGCTCGGCGATCTCCTCGAGGGTCGGAAGCGCCTCGGGGCTCTGCCATGCGAGGTCGAGCGTGTCCCAGCTTGAACGCCGTTCGATCTCCTTGATGAATCGCTCGCCCATCTCGTACTGCCGGAGCTTCATCTCCAGACCGATCAGTCGCATGAGGGCCGCGGTCCGCTTGTTCGCGCGGCGCGCCTTGAGGACCTGGGACATCCGGCGCTGGGTCACCAGTTCCCGTTCACCGACCCGGTCCATGACGACGTGGCCGTGCCCTTCGAGCAACGCCATCAGCGCCTGCACCCGGTCGAGGATCTCTCGCTGCTCCGGTGTTGCGAACACACCGAAGATCCCCGCCTCGTCGATGAGGGGCCTGCCTTCGGCCGCGGCCTCACGCATCTCCGCAGCCACCCGTTGGATCCGACCGTGCTCGGGTTTCGTGGCCGCCGTCAACTCGGTCACGAGTCCGAAGAAGTAGTCGCGCAGCCAGGGCACGCCGGTGAACTGGAGACGATGGGTGCACTCGTGGAGAGCCACCCAGAAACGGAACTCGTCGGGCCGGAACGCATGATCACGTTCCATCTTCAACAGGTTGGGTCCCACGAAGAGCACCGTGTCGCCGTCGCCGCCGTCCGACGTCGGGAGCACGAGCTCGTACTGGCCGAGGACCCGCCGTGACAGGAATCCGAGAACGGCGCCCATCTCCGCCCCCATGAACCGGCCGGCCAGACCGGCGCCGATTCCGTTGTGGCGGGCGAGTCGCTCCTCGACGGGAGCGAGCAGCGTGGAGAACGACGCGACGTTGTTCTCCACCCAGCCGGCGCGTCCGATGACGGCGACCTCCGGGTCCCCCGGCCCCACCAGGCCGGTTTCTTCCGAGACGAGAGCGGAGGCACGTTGGACCATGGCAGGCAGATCCCGTTCGAGCCGCTCCTGGTGGTACGTGCCTTCGAGCGGGTAGGTCCCCGAGAAGCTCGAGGCGACGGAGATCGCTACCGGCCAATCAACGTGTGACATGGGTGTGAGGGTAGAGGAGGTGGGTGACGGAACGGCGGCGGGCGGGCATCACCCTCTGCTCGCTCCGGTCGCCGCGTTCCACATCGTCCGATACCGGGCCGACGATTCAAGGAGTTCCGTGTGCGTGCCGCGGTCCACGATCGTGCCGGCCTCCATCACGATGATCTGGTCCATCCGGTCGAGACCGATCGGGCGGTGGGTGATCAGCACGAGCGACCGACCGGCGGTCGCAGCGAGGAGATCGTCCATCACGGCCCGGGCGGTCGCCGGATCGAGACCCGAGATCGGCTCGTCGAGGATCAGCACCGGGAAGTCTGCGAGGAGTGCCCGGGCCAGCGCCAGCCGTTTGCGTTGACCACCGGAGACCGACTCTCCTGCCTCACCGACGTCGGTCAGTATCCCGTCGGGCAGACCGTCGACCCAGTCGCCGAGGCGAACGCCGTCGAGCACCGACCGGACGTCGCTCTCGGATGCGTCCTGGGCGCCGATCCGGACGTTCCCGAGGATCGAGCCCCGGAAGAGGAACGCCCGGTCGTCTTCGTAGCCCACGAAGCCCCGCATGTCGTCGGAGGCCACGTCGCGCACGTCGACGGCCCCCAGCGTCACGTTCCCGTCGGTCGGATCCAGGAAGCGGCAGAGGATGTGCGCGAGCGTCGTCTTGCCGGCGCCGGTCTCCCCCACCACGCCGACTCTCATGCCCGGGTCGATCTCGAGATCGACCGGGCCGAGGATCCGATCGCCGCTCGCCACGGTCACGGTGGCCTGCTGTACGGCGAGCGTCGCCTCGGTCGGGATCGGGAGGGGATGCCCGGGTTCCACGATCGGGGACTCGCCGTCGATGACTTCGAACAGGCGGTCGGCGGCGCCGAGGGACCTTCCGAGCCGTTCGAACCCCGATGGGAGGGTCGCAACCGACTCGAACGGGGTGATCGCCAGCATGGCCAGAACAGCGACCATCACGCCGTCCAGGCTCCCGGCGTGGACCGCCGCCGCCGACACCCAGAGGGTCCCGACGAGCGATGCCCCCACCAGAGCCAGGATGGCGGCGTCGCCGAAACCGTGCATCCATGCGGCTCGTCGCTCCGCCCGTGCCACCCGTTCGGCGGCCTCGTCCGCCGCGGCCAGGAGCTGGTCCTCCGCACCGAGGGCGACGATGACCGGGGCGCCTTCGATGATCTCGACCGTCTGACCGATCATGCGTCCCCGATCGGCGGAGATCGTCCGGCCCGCCGCGTCCCCGGCGCGTCGTGTGAGCCGGGGCACCGCCACCCCCGCCACGAGCAGAGGGATCAGGATCGTGAGCCCGGAGACCGGCAGCCAGATCAGCGCCAGGACGAGGGTGAGAACGGCGACGACGGCCGCGATGAGCGGCGGGGCGATCACCCGCACGAACACGTGTTGGATCTCGTCGACGTCGCCGAGGACCCGGCCGACGAGATCGCCGGCACGGAACGATGCCACACCGGCGGGACCGAGCCGATGCATCGCGCGGGTCACCCGGGTCCTCAGATCCGTGAGCAGGCGCAGGCTCAGATCGTGCGATGAGAGCCGTTCCACGTATCGCAGCACGGCGCGGGAGATGCCGAAGAACCGGACGCCCACGATCGCGATCGACAGTTCGAACAGCGGCGGATGGAGCGCCGCCAGCGAGATCAGGTAGGCGGAGACGGTCAGCAGGCCGATGGACGACGCGATCGATGCGGCTCCCGCGGCGATCGACCCTGCGAAACGCCACGGGTATTCCCGTAGCGAATCCGCGAGACGCCGGAAGCCGCTCATCGCCGGCCGCGCCCCGAAGAGGTCACGATGCGCCCGCCGTCGATCGTGACCACACGGTCGGCGAGGTCGACGAGGATCCGCTGGTGAGCGACGGTGATCACCGTTCTCCCTCGAGCGATCCGGTCGAACGCGGCGGCGATCCGGAGCTGCGTATCGCTGTCGATGCCCGCGGTCGGTTCGTCGAGGAGCAGGAGAACCGGGTCGGGGAGGATGGCGCGGGCGAGCGTCACCATGCGCCGCTGTCCGTGGCTGAGGCCGCGCCCCTGCTCGCCGATGGTCTCGGTGAGCCGTGGGATCAGGTCCTCGGCTCCCACCAACCGGAGCGCCGCCGCGACCTCATCCGTCGTCGAGTCCGGTTGGCCGAGCCGTACGTTGTCGAGGACGGTACCGGCGATGAGGAAGGGCTCCTGCCGGACCCACCCGATCATCGATCGCCACGATGCCGCATCCACCCGTTCCAGCGGGACACCGCCGACGTCGACCGTCCCCCCGGTCGGTCGGCCGAAGCCGAGGATGAGGCGGATCAGCGTCGACTTGCCGGCTCCCGAGGGCCCGATCAGCGCCACGTGCTCGCCTCGATCGACGCTCAGGTCGATGCCGTCGAGCACCGGTACGGAGCGGGCATCGCCGGAAGCCGGATAGGCGAACGACACGTCGGAAAGGGTCACGAGCGGTGCGCCGACCGGCGTCTCCGGCACGGGCAGGCGGTCGGCTGCCTCTCGCTCGTCCGCGTCGGCGACCTCCAGGACCGCGAACATGCTTCTCGCCGCTTCCATCCCGTCCATCGCGGCGTGGAACTCGCTCCCGGCCTTCCTCATGGGTGCGTACACCTCGGGAGCGAGGATGAGGATCGCCATCGCCGGCTCGAAGTCGAGGCTGCCCTGGACGACGCGGAGCCCGATCGCGACGGCGATCACCGCGACCGAGATCGTGGCGACGAGTTCGAGAACGAACGCGGAGAGGAACGCGACCCGCAGCGTGGCCATCGTCTGGCGCCGGTACTCGTCGGAGAGGCGCCTGACCCGATCGAGCCGCTCGCCGCCGGCCCGGTACACCTCGAGCGTGAGGAGCCCGCGGAGCGTCTCGATGAGCCCGTCGCCGAGACGGCGCATCGTGAGCCATCGCGAACGCGTCGCGCGGTCGGCGTACGTGCCGATGAGCCACATGAAGACCGGGATGAGCGGCACCGTCAGCACGATGATCACCACGCTCACCGGATCCACGGTGGCGATCCAAACGACGGCGAACAGCGGGACCAGGGCTCCGAGGACGAGTTGGGGCAGGTAGTGGGAGAAGTACGCGTCGAGCGAGTCGATCCCGGTCGACGCGGTCAGCGCCAGGTCGCCGCTCCCGGCGGAGCGACCGCGAGCGGTCTGTGCGAGGACGGCACGCATGACGCGCTCGCGTAACGATCGCTTCACCGTCGCCGACGCGTGATGTGCCGAGACGGAGCGCCCCCATTCGAGCGCTCCCCGCGCCAGATAGACGACGCCGAGCGCGACGAACGCTCCCGTCAACGACCGTGGTGCGGCATCGCCCAGGAAGACGTCGTTGATGATCCCGGCGAGGACGACGGCGCCGACGATCACGGCGGCAGCCGACGCGAGTCCGAATCCGACCGTCACCCACAGATACCGACGCGCCCCCTCCGCAAGGGCGAACAGGCGCCGGTCGATCGGTTTGGCCCCGTCGGTCGCGGTCTCCTCTCGCTCAGTGGGGAGCGGTCGTGACCTCCTCACGACCGATCCGCTTCCTGAACACCCAGTAGCTCCATGTCTGGTAGCCAAGCACGATCGGGACGAATATGAGAGCGACGACGGACATGATCTGCAGCGTCATCGTCGAAGACGATGCGTTGAACACCGTCAGGCTGTACGCAGGATCGATGGTCGACGTCATCACGTTCGGGTACATCCCGATGAAGATGGCCGCCACGATGGCCGCGATCGTCAGCCCGGTGAGGGCGAAGGCCCACGCGAAGATCTTCGACCGGACGAGCCAGATGGATGCGGCGAGCAGCGCGACCGCCAGGATCGGCAGCAGCCCGGGGACGACGCCCCCGTCGCCCTGGATGTACGACCAGACCATGACGCCGGCGAGGATCACCGTCGCGGCGATCGACATCGATCCGGCCACCGAAACCGCGCGGTCGTACACGACGCCTTTCGACTTCAACGTGAGGAACAGCGCTCCGTGGAACGTGAAGACGGCGACGGCGGCGACGCCCATGGCGAGGGAGTAGGGGTTCAGAAGCGCCCAGAAGCCCCCGACGTACTCGCCCGCCGCGTCGATCTCGAGGCCCCGTACGAGGTTCCCGAACGCGACGCCGAACAGGAGCGCCGGCAGGAAGCTGCCGACGAAGATCGCCCAATCCCACATGGACCGCCACGCGGCGTTCGGGTTCTTGCTCCGGTACTCGAACGCGACGCCGCGCACGATGAGCCCGACCAGCACCAGGAGGAGCGCCAGGTAGAAGCCGCTGAACATCGTTGCGTACCACTCGGGGAACGCCGCGAACATGGCCCCGCCGGCGGTGAGCAGCCACACCTCGTTGCCGTCCCACGTCGGACCGATCGTGTTGATCATGACGCGGCGGTCCTCATCGGTCTTGCCGATGAACGGCAACAGGATGCCGACACCGAAATCGAACCCCTCCAGGAAGAAGAACCCGGTCCAGAGGACTGCGATGAGGACGAACCAGAGTGTCTCCAGGTTCAGAATTCCTTGATCCATGGTCGCCTCCTCAATACACCATCGACGCCGCGACGTCTTCGTTCTCGGACTCTTCACCCGGTCCGGCCTTCGCGAACTTCACGAACAGGTACACGGCCGGGATGGCGAGTAGCCCATAGAGCAGCGAGAGCCCGATGAGGCTGGTCGCCACCCACGCCGCCGGCACGGTCGGAGAGTTCGTCCCCTCCGTCAGGAGGACCTCGTACACGACCCAGGGTTGTCGGCCCATCTCGGTGAAGATCCATCCGGTCGCGTTCCCGATGAACGCCGCGGCGATGCCGACCCAGAGCGCCAGTTTCAGGAACCACCAGTGCTCGTCGAGCTTCCCCCGCAGGTAGAACCACACGCCGAGGGCGCCGATGAGGATCATCAGCATCCCGGATCCGACCATGAGCCGGAACCCCCAGTAGGTGACGAACAGGTTGGGGATGTAGTCGCCGGGACCGTGGTTCTCGACCATCTCGGCCTGCAGGTCGTTGATGCCCCGAACCTCGCAGTCCAGGTTGTTGCAGGACAGGAGGCTCAGCGCCCTCGGGATGACCACGTTCACGGCGTTCCTGCTGTTCTCCTTGTCTCCGACGGCGAACAACGAGAACGACGCCGGCTGCTCGGTCTCCCAGAGCGCTTCGGCGGCCGCCATCTTCATCGGCTGGACTTCGACCATGACCTGACCGAGGAAGTGGCCGGTGAGGGCGACGCCGGACGCTCCGACCAGGAGCGCCACGCTTGCGAACGCAGCGGATTTGCGCATCACTTCGAGATGGTTCTTGCGGGCCAGATGCCATGCCGAGACGCCGAGCATCACCGCCCCGGCCGTCGCGAAGCCCACGAAGATGGTGTGCGGGAACTGAGACCACAGCATCTTGCTCGTCACGATCTCCAGGAAGTTGGCCATCTCCGCCCGGCCCGTTGCCGGGTTGATCACGTACCCGATCGGGTACTGCATCCAGGACCCGGCGACGAGGATCCAGAACGCGGACGCCATGGTTCCGAACGCGACCATCCAGAGCGTGAACACGTGCACCTTCGGACTGAGCTTCTTCCAGCCGAAGATCCAGAGCCCGAGGAACGTCGACTCGATGAAGAAAGCGAGCAGCGCCTCGATCGCGAGCGGAGCGCCGAAGATGTCCCCGACGAAACGCGAGTACGTCGACCAGTTCATGCCGAACTGGAACTCCTGGACGATCCCGGTCACGACGCCGATGGCGAAGTTGATCA
Organism: Acidimicrobiia bacterium; assembly: GCA_029939995.1. Lineage (GTDB taxonomy): Bacteria > Actinomycetota > Acidimicrobiia > Spongiisociales > UBA5794 > JAHEEL01. The sequence goes on from JAOZRW010000007.1 coordinate 44,242, forward strand.
GCATCAATTTCCCCCAGAACTTCGTCATGCGGAGATACACCGGGTTCTTCGTACGCACCCAGGCGGTCTCCATGATGGCGACCATCCACGTGATGCCGAGCGTGATCGGCACGAAGAGCCAGTGGTAGACCGTCACGATGCCGAACTGCCATCGCGCCAATAGCAACGCTGCGTCCATGAGTCCTCCCGGGGTGTGGCCAAGTCCTGGGCCAGTCTCGTACCGGGCCCTGAACGGTCGTAGGGCAATTCGACCCGATTCTCAGCGGGCAACCGGACGGGGAGGAGGAGATCCGGCGCGCTGCGTCGGGCAGCGGGTCCTCGGCGACGCGGAGGAGCGCCCGACAAGCGGGCGCTCCTCATTTCGTCTCACGATGGAACGGTGGGAGGTCAGACCTCGCTCGTGACCACGCGTCCGCGAAGACGCGGGTACTTGGTCGGGGCGTGGGCGAAGCACCACTCCCTCCGGTTGTAGCGGGAGAGTTTCGTGTTGCAGCCTTCGTGGGCGCAGAGGCGCTCCGTCGAATAGGTCTTCGGAGCGCGGGACCCTCCGTCGAGCCGGCGGCCTCTGAGTACGTTGTCGTTCATTCGTTTTCCCTCCAGTCGAGCCGGAGGAAATCAGATCCCCGACTCGTCCTTTTCTCGTTCCTCTTGTATTAACGCTCGGAGGGTGTCGAAAAGTTCCGGGGGTGGGTCGGATGCGCCGCGATCGTGGATCACTCCTTTGAGCTTCGCCTCGAACTGGTAGGCGCTCATGCACTGGGAGCAGTGCCGTAGATGCATCCTGATCCGCGTCTTCTTGAGGAACGAGATCTCCTCGTCGAGATACTCGTAGATGTACTCGATCGCGTTTTCGCAGCCACTGTTCATGAGCCAGCCCGTCCTGTGATGCCGTGTTGCTCTGCGATCTCCCACAGTTTCTTCTGGAGCGCCTTGCGCCCGCGATGGAGCCGCGACATGACGGTCCCGATCGGGATGTCCAGTGCTTCAGCGATCTCCTTGTAGGAGAGACCTTCGACGTCGGCGTAGATGACCGGGAGCCGGAACGTCTCCGGGAGCGCATCGAGCGCGTCGGTGATGTCCGTGTCGACGAACGCATCGAGCATGTCGGCCTCTGCGCTCTGGCTCGCACCCGACACCTCACCGAGGCGCTTGTACAGGTAGAGGTCCTGCAACTCGCCGAGCTCGATCTCCGACGGGCGGCGCTGCTGCTTCCGATAGCTGTTGATGTACGTGTTCGTGAGGATCCGGTAGAGCCACGCTTTGAGGTTCGTGCCTTCGGTGTAGGAGTGGTAGGCCCGATACGCCTTGAGGAACGTCTCCTGAACGATGTCCTCCGCGTCGGCGGGGTTCCTGGTCATCCGGAGCGCGGCCGAGTACAGCTGGGGTGCGTACTGCATCGCGTCTCTCTCGAAATCGGCCTGCTCCGCCACGGGGCTCCCTATCGGTCGAATAACATCCTACGACGGTGCGTCAACCAGCGAAGCCGCACTAGGATTCCCGCTCCCCCGCCGGGGTAGCTCAGTCCGGTAGAGCAACGCACTCGTAATGCGTAGGTCTCGGGTTCGAATCCCGACCTCGGCTCCAGCGAACCCGCCGACCGCTCCCGCGGCCGGATCTCCGCTCTCCCCGCCCGTTCGGGGAGTACGACAGCTCTCAGCCGACGATGGCTTCCGCGATGGTGAGACCGATCTCGCGATGGCCTTCCACGCTCGGATGCGGCCACCCCGCCCACATCTGGGTCGGAACGTGCATGGCGTCCAGGTCGACCCACGTCACCTCGCCGTCGAGACCGGCCTGAATCGCGCCGTGGAGCTCCCCGAGGGCGTAGCGCATCTCGTCTTCGCACTCGGGCCCGATCGGAGACCAGCCGGGGGCGAGCAGCGAGCCGTCGATCGCGAAGTAGCTCGCCCAGTACACGGAGGCGTTCGTGCGGGTCTCGATCGCATCGACGATCGCCGCCGTCCCGGCCGTGATGTCGCTTCGTCGGCTATCGAGGTTCCAACGCCGGGTCACCGCGACTTCGCATGCTTCCTTGTCCCCCGAGTCTTTGAGCGAGAACGCCGTGTCCCGGGTCAGGTCCTTCACGACGTCGACCCAGTTGGTCGAGTTGATGCCGGCCGTCATGACCACGATGTTCCAGGTCGTCGGGGCCGCCGCCTGAGCGATAGCCTCGATCTGGCTCCCGTGTGTGGCCGAGCAGGAGTCCGAACCGCCGTTGAGGACCGCGCCGACTCCCGCTCCCGGGAACGCGACGTTCGCGTATCGCGGGGCCCACGCAACGGGAAGTTCCGCCGCGACGGCATCTCGCACGGTGCTCCCGAACGAGTACGCGGCGTCGGTACAGGTCGCATCGCCGGTGAACCACATCCGGCTGTACCCGGAAGCGATGGAGTCGCCGGCGACGAAGATCGTCGGCGGGGAGGGCGTCACCCCGGTCCATGCCGGATACCACTCGGATTCCCAGCCGTTCACGTCGACGGCCCGGACCTGGAGGCCGTACCGCGTGTCCGGCAGGACGGCGTCGTAGGACACGACCGGGTCCTCAACCGGCATCGCCTCGATCGCCGTGGGGGCCGCCCCGTTCCATCGGTACTCGTAGCGTTCGATGCCGTCGTTGTCGTCGGCTTCGATCAACAGATCGGCTTCGAGCAGCACATTGTGGGAGGCCGGTTGGAGCAGTTCGACGGACCTGATCACGGGACGCACGTCCCCGTCGGGAAGTTGCTCGCCGGGAGGAGCAACGGCGAACGCGGGAACCGCGCCGACCAGAAGGCCGACGAGCATGAGGCTCACGATTCCGGTACGTCGCGACATGGGGCCAAACCTAACCGTCGGGGGCAGTACTCATATGACGCCGCAGGTCCCGGATTGGTTCCCGGGCTGCGAACTCTGGGCCGAAAACGCGCCTATGTACGCCTGCGAACCCTGGGTTCGCAGTGTCGTGGTCCACCTCCCGTCGGGGGTAGGATGCCGAACGGCGATGAGGCCCACCGCAACGGCTCCGTGCATCGACGGCTTCTCCCCAACGAACCGATCGATGGAAACCACCGAGCATGCCGGAACACACCCCCACCCCCGTCTCGAGCGCCGGGGAACCCGTCGACGAATCGGGAGGAACCCCGGAACCCACGGGCGGCATCCTCGGTGATCGGCACACAGCGTCATCCGACGGGCCCGCCGACGCCGAAGCGTTCGCCGACCTTCACCTGGATCAGATCGTCACCGCGATCCTCGGTCGATCCGGAGACGACCTGGAACCGCTGTTCCGAACACCGCTCTCGACGGCCGACGACATCGAGCTGCGACACGAGGTGTTCCGCGATCTCCAGAGAGCCGAGGTGCTCGACGCCGTCCGGGGATTCGTCTCGGAGATGCGCTCCGTCCTGGGTCGCACCCAGGCGAGCACGGACCTCGTCGGCCGATACGCCGCTGAAGGAGCGTTCATCGAAACCGTGGAGGCGTACACGACGGCCGTCGCGTCGTTCGCCGAGATCCTCCCCCGCCTCGACATCACGTCGCGCGGCCTGTCGGCCCTTCGCGAGCACATGGCCGGCTACGTCGCCTCCGATCGGTTCCTGAACCTCGTCTCGGAGACCCGGGCCATGGCCGACGAACTCGCCGGTGTCCGATACACGATGGCCATCAACGGCCGCCGGGTCCGGGTCGGCCGCTTCCGCGGCGAACCGGACTACGGCGCCGAGGTCGAGGAGACGTTCAGCCGGTTCAGCCGGGGAGACAGCAAGCGCTACACGAACAAGCTGAGTGCCGGGACCGACATCGGCCACGTCGAGGAACGGATCCTCGGACTCGTCGCTCGTCTCTATCCGGATACGTTCGCCGCCCTCGACGCGTACGTCGAACGGAACGGCGCCTACCTCGACGAGACGCTCGTCGCTTTCATCCGCGACGTCCGCTTCTACCTCGCGGTGCTCGCCTTCATCGAACCGATGGAGCGCGCGGGCCTCCCGTTCTGCTACCCGACCATCACCGGGACCAGGGGCGGGGTCGACGTGAGCGAGGGCTTCGATCTGACGCTCGCAACCCGGCTCGTGTCGTCGCGAACGGAAGTCGTGACCAACGACTTCTCGCTCGACCCCGATGAGCGGATCGTCGTCATCACCGGCCCGAACCAGGGAGGGAAGACCACGTTCGCCAGGATGTTCGGGCAGATCCACCATCTCGCCGCCATCGGGTGCCCGGTGCCGGGCAGGAACGTGTCCCTGCCCCTCGCCGACCGGATCTTCACGCACTTCGAGCGGGAGGAGCACGTGGAGAACCTGCGGGGCAAGCTCGCCGACGACCTGATCCGGGTGCGCTCGATGCTCACCAGGGCCACACCCGACACGGTGCTGATCATGAACGAGACGTTGAATTCCACGACGCTCACCGATGCGCGGTTCCTCGGCGAGCAGCTCCTGGATCGCATCTCGCAGATCGACGCGCGGTGCGTATACGTGACCTTCGTCGACGAACTGGCATCCCTCGACGACACCATCGTCAGCATGGTGGGCGGGATCGATACCGGGTCGGATGCGGTCCGGACTTTCAAGATCGTCCGCCGGCCGGCGGACGGGCGCGCCTACGCGACGGCGCTCGCCGAGCGGTACGGGCTCACCTACGAGCAGCTGAAGGGGCGGATCGGATGCTGAGCGCCCACCTCCTGCATCCGGACCGGGACGTCGACTTGTCCGCCCCGCTTCCGGGCAACGCTCCCGCCCTGGTGGACGACCTCGAGCTGACGACCCTGTTCGCCGCGATGGGCGACGGGGACGCGTACATCGAGCAGGTCGCGAGCCACACCGTGCTCTCGAGCTTGACCGACCTCGATCGGATCGAGTACCGCCGCGCCGTCGTCGACGACGCGCTCGCCCACGCCCCCGTCGTCCGTGAGATGTACGGCGTCGTCTCGGCTGCGATCGAACACGAGAGCAAGATCTTCCACAGCCGCCTCGCCAGGGCGCCCGAAGCCGTTCTGGGCGAGGCGCGACGGTCGCTCCGCTGCTTCGTCGACCCGCTGAAGCGACTCCGGCAGATCGCCGACGAGCAGTCGTCCGCGTTCGCATCCGATGGATTCCGGAACTTCCTCTCCATGCTCGTAGCCGAGATCGACGAGGACTACATCGGAACGATCGAAGATCATCTGCGAGGGCTCGGACTCCGCCACGGCCCCCTGATCGGCGTCCGGTTGGGGCCGGGCAACCGGGGGATCGAGCACACCCTGCTCGCCCCGAAGACGCCGAACTGGGTCCGCTGGGCGGCCGTCGGCTCACGCCGAACGTACGGTTTCGAGATCGCCCAGCGCGACATGGCCGGCGCCGACGAGCTCGAGCGGCTCCGCTCCCGCGGCCTCGACCGGGCGGCGAACGCGGTGGCCGCAGCCGCCGAGCACGTGCGGTCGTTCTTCGTGACCCTGCGCGCAGAACTGGCCTTCTGCGTCGGGTGCGTCAACCTCCACGATCGGCTCACGGCGAAGGGCGAACCGATCTGCTTCCCCGTGCCGACCGCGCCCGGCGAGCCGCGCCTCGCCGCTTCCGGCCTCTACGACGTCGGCCTGTCGCTGAACCTCGAGGAGCGGACGGTCGGGAACGACGTCGATGCCGATGGGAAACGCCTGATACTGATCACCGGCGCCAACCAGGGAGGGAAGTCCACGTTCCTGAGGGCCCTCGGAAACGCGCAACTCATGATGCAGAGCGGCATGTTCGCTCCCGCCGAATCGTTCACGGCCGATGTGCGCGTCGGCCTCTTCACGCACTTCAAGCGAGAAGAGGACGAGGCGATGGAGAGCGGCAAACTGGACGAGGAACTCGCCAGGATGGACGACATCGTCCGTTCCATGGGCGCGGAGTCGATGATCCTCCTCAACGAGTCGTTCTCATCGACGAACGAGCGGGAGGGATCGGAGATCGCCAGACAGATCCTCCGGGCCTTCGCCGACACCGGCGTGAAAGTGGTCTTCGTCACCCATCTGTTCGATCTCGCCGACGGCCTCTACCGGTCGGACGACGGCTCGACGGTGTTGCTCCGGGCCGAGCGCGGACCGGACGGCGAGCGAACGTACCGGCTCGCCGAGGCACCGCCGCTGTCGACGAGTTTCGGAGAAGACGTCTACCGGCGGATCTTCCGGGACGATTGACGCTGCGTCAGCGTTCCGATCCGGCGTCGGCCCACCACGGGCCGAGGTGGGCGTCGATCGCATCGCGCCATGCTTCCGTCATGGCCCCGATCGGATCGACCCGGTCGGCGAAGTCGTGCCACATGAGGGGCTCGCAGAACCAGAGTCGCACCGACGTGCGATGCAGGCCGCGGTTGACGGGCCCGAGTGTGCGTTGGGTTCCGTGGATCGCGACGGGGAGCAGCGGGGCACCCGTCATCCAGGCGAGCCATGCAGCCCCCCGTTTCGGGTCCGTCTCGCCCCAATAGTCGACGCGTCGACCCTCCGGGAAGACACCGACGGCGCCTCCCGATCGCGCGTAGTCCACCGCTTCCTCGAGCGCCCTGACAGGGACGCCGTCGCGGTCGGTCGGGATGGCGCCGAAGAATCCGGTGACGATGTCGAACCCGAGGTGATTCCCGAAGAGCTCGTCGACGGCGATGAACCGGATCAGGCGGCCCAGCGCGTTCACGACGAGGGGCGGGTCCAGGTGCGACAGATGGTTCGATGCGACGATCAGCGGTCCGCCGTGCGGGATCTTGTCGGTTCCTGTGACGTCGAAGTCCAGCAGGCCGTTCGCAAGCGCCCGCAGGGGAACGTTGATCACACGCGCCACGGCGGCCGGCGGGAGGTACCGGAACCTAGCCATGGCCGGCGAGGTCGGAGAACAGGTTGGCGAAGGCGAGCTTCGGCCGCTGGTTGGCTGCGAGGTCGCCGATCGCGGAGAGCGTCCGATCGGCTGCGGCGACGGCCCGTCGGGGAGTGACCGATGAGAGGGCCGCCACGGGGACGTCGGTGTTGCGGATCGGAGCGCCGAGCTGTGCTGCGGCCACATCCCGGTAGAACGAGGCCAGGATCTCGAGACCCGTGACGTAGAGGGCGTCCGTCGCCCGTTTCAGCTCCCGGGCCTGACGGTCGCGCAGCGCCTTCGACGCGTCCTCGCCGAGGACGTCCCGCTCTTCTTTCTGGCGCTGCTTCAGGGCCTCCAGCAGCGGATCCGCCGCAGCGATCGTCTCGTCTGCGAGTCGGAACGCGTCGCCCGGGTGCTCGCCGAGCCGCATCGGGATGCTCAACCAGTGGCGCCGGTAGTCCGCGACCTGTGGCTCCGTGGCGAGCGCGAGGGCGAGCCCCGGCCGGCCTCCTGCGATGCGCGCTGCCTCGGCCGCCTGGTCGGTCTCGATGCCGAGCGCCGCCAACCCGTCGGACACCTCTTGCTCGGGAACCCGTCCGATCGCGACGGTTCGGCAGCGGCTTGCCACCGTGTCGGGCAGATCGTCCTCCGTCTCGGTCACGATGATGAACACGGCGGCCCTCGTCGGCTCCTCGAGCGTCTTCAGGAGGGCGTTCGCCGCCTCGTCGTTCATCATGCCCCCCTCTTCGAAGAGGAAGACCTTGCGATCGGATTCGAGCGGCGACCGGGTCGACTGGGAGACGACCCTTCGAGCTTGATCGACCGTGATCGACGCCCGGCCTTCGGGCTCTATGAGGATGAGGTCCGGGTGGATCCCCGAGGTCACCCGCCGGAAGCACTCGCCGTCGTCCCCGCAGAGAAGCGCCGCGGCGAATCGGCGGGCGATCGTCGACTTCCCCACGTTCGATGGGCCGGCGAAGAGGTACGACTGAGCGGGCGTCGCGATCTCCCGTGTCAGGAACTCGATCACACCGCTGTGCCCGACGACACCATCGAAGGGCTTCACCATCGGCTCCGGATCGCGCGGTAGGCGGCTTCGACGACTTCGTCGAGCGGCGCATGCGTGTCGATGACGACGAACCGGTCGGGATCGTCGGCTGCGAGGCGCTCGAAGCCGTCCGCAACGGTCCGCTGGAAGTCGATGCCCTCATCGCCGATGCGGTCGCCGATCTCCTGACGGGCCAGTCCCCGCTCCGGATCGACGGTGAGGAGAACCACGAGGCTGGGCCACACGCCGAGCAGCCCGGGTTCGTTGACGGCGCGTACCGCGGCGATGCCGAGCCGCCGTCCCGCGCCCTGGTACGCAAGCGACGAGTACACGGAGCGATCGCTGAGCACCCAGGACCCTCCGGCCAGCGCCGGGCCGACGACCTCGGCGGCGAGCTGGGCCCGTGCGGCGGCGAACAGCAACGCCTCCGTCCACGGCTCCGGGGCGAGATCGTGTCCGAGAAGGATCGAGCGGATCCGTTCCCCCACCGCCGTTCCGCCGGGCTCTCGCACCTGCGCCACGCTGCGGCCGTCTGATTCGAGCAGGGAGCGGACGCGATCGGACACGGTGGACTTGCCGGCGCCTTCGATCCCTTCGAACGCGACGTACGGGAGACTCATCGGCTCATGTCCTGCTGCTCACGGTCACACCACCAGTTTCGCAGACTCGGAAGCCCGGCGAGACCTCTCAGGTCCGCTTCTTCCCCGGCTTCTTCTTCGCAGGCTTCTTGGCCGCTCGTTTCTTCGCCGGCTTCTTCTTCGCCGGGCCCTTCGCGCGCTTCTCGGCGAGCAGCTCGGCCGCCCGTTCCGTGGTCATCGCTTCGACCGAGTCGGCGACTCTGAGCGACGCGTTCGTCTCGCCGTCCGTCACGTACGGCCCGAATCGGCCGTCTCTCATCACGATCGGCTTTCCGCTGTTGGGATCGGTGCCCAGTTCCTTCAGCGGTGGAGCGGCCGCCCTCCGGCCCCGCTTCTTCGGCTGGGAGAGGAGGGACAGAGCGGTTTCGAGGTCGACGGTGAAGATCTCCTCCTCGTCGGTGAGGCTGCGGCTCTCCTTCCCCCACTTCACGTAGGGGCCGTAGCGTCCGTTCTGGGCGGTGATCGGCTTCCCGTCCTCCGGATGTTCGCCGACGACGCGGGGCTGCGTGAGCAGGCGGAGCGCATCGTCGAGCGTGACGGTGTCGAGGCCCATGGTCTTGAAGAGCGACGCCGTCTTCGGCTTCGGCCCGGACCCCTCGCCGCGCTCGCCGAGCTGCACGTACGGCCCGAACCGGCCGGCCTTCGCGAGAACCGGTAGGCCGGTGACGGGATCTTCACCGAGGACCCGATCACCGGACGGGGCGTCGAGCAGCTCGAGGGCCTTCTCCAGGGTGAGCTCGTCGAGCGGAAGGTCCTCGGGGAGGGAGGCCGTCTTCGGCTTCGGCCCGTCGCCGCCGTTGCGGTCACCGAGCTGCACGTACGGCCCGAACCGGCCGGGCTTGGCGAGGACGGTCAACCCCGTTTCGGGATCTTCACCGATCGCGACGGAGTTCACTTCTCTCGGGTCGATCGCCTCGAGCGCATCATCTGCGACGAGGTCCTTCAGCCCCACGTGCCCGTCTCCACCGCGGTAGAACCGTTCGAGATACGGCACCTTCTCCTCTTCGCCGCGGGCGATCCGATCCAGGTCGGCCTCCATGCGGGCGGTGAATCCGTAGTCGACGTAGTCGCCGAAATGCTTCTCGAGGAGGCCGACGACGGCGAACGCTTTGAGCGTCGGGACGAGCGCCGAACCTTGCTTGCGGACGTAGCCGCGGTCCTGGATCGTCGAGATGATCGATGCGTACGTCGATGGGCGTCCGATGCCGAGCTCTTCCATCTTCTTGACGAGGCTCGCCTCGGTGTAGCGGGCGGGCGGTTTCGTCTCGTGCGACGTCGCAACGAGATCGACGACGTCGACCGGTTCGCCCTCGGCCACGTTCGGCAGCGGGGTCTCCTGATCGTCGCGGGCGGCATCCGGATCGTCGATGTCCTCCACGTAGGCCTTGAGGAATCCTGCGAAGGTGATCGTTCGCCCGGTCGCGGAGAACTCGCAGACCCGGCCGGTTCCAGTGCCGACGCCCTGAAGCCTGATCTGAAGGCTCTCGCCCTTGGCGTCTTTCATCTGGCTGGCGACCGTCCGTTTCCAGATCAGGTCGTACAGGCGTGCTTCGTCCGATGTCGCCCCGAACGAGCGAGCGATCGTCGCCGGGTCCTGGAACCGTTCACCGGCGGGGCGGATCGCTTCATGGGCCTCTTGCGCCCCCTTCGCCTGCTTTCCGTAGAACCGTGGATTGTCCGGGAGATACTGCTCACCGAACCGTCCCGCCACGAGCGACCGGGCAGCCTTCAGGGCCGTCCCCGAGAGGTTCGTCGAATCGGTCCGCATGTAGGTGATGAACCCGCCCTCGTAGAGGCGTTGGGCTGCGGACATGGTGCGTCGTGCACCGAACCGGAACTTGCGGCCCGCCTCCTGCTGGAGCGTGGCCGTGCGGAACGGCGCGTACGGTCTGCGGGTGTAGGGCTTGCGCTCGACTGACGAGACTTCGAACGCGGCCCCGGAGAGCTCGTCGACCAGCGCTGCGGCTGCCGCCGTATCGAGCACGAGCCGATCGGTCCGGGGCTCGCCCGTGAGGTCGAAGTCCTTCCCGGTGGCGAGTCGCTCCCCATCGACGGTGACGAGCGTTGCCTGGAACGGTGCGCTCGCGTCGGCGTGGGCGAACGTTCCGGTCACACCGGCGTATGCAGCCGCCACGAATGCGAGCCGCTCCCGCTCCCGGTCGACGATGATCCGTGTGGCCGGTGACTGCACCCTGCCCGCCGAGAGTCCCGGCTGGACCTTCCTCCACAGAACCGGCGACACCTCGTACCCGAACAGCCGGTCGAGGATCCTCCGTGCTTCCTGGGCCGCGACGACCTGATAGTCGATCTCGCGAGGATGCTCGACGGCTTCGCGGATGGCGCCTTCCGTGATCTCGTGGAACACCATGCGGTGGACCGGCACCTTCGGCTTGAGCGCCTCGAGGAGGTGCCAGGCGATCGCCTCCCCCTCGCGATCCTCATCGGTGGCGAGGTAGAGCGAGTCGGCCCCCTGCAGTTCCTTGCGAAGCATCGCCACCTGCTTCCTGGAATCCGGCGTCACGATGTACATCGGTTTGAAGTCGTGGTCGACGTCCACCCCGAACCGGGTCGCCTTCCACGCGGCCTTCTTCGACTCCGTCACCTCACCGACCTTCGATGGGATGTCCCGGATGTGCCCGACCGATGATTCCACGACGAAGTCGTCTCCGAGGTACCGGCCGATGGTCTTGGCTTTCGCCGGTGACTCGACGATGACGAGATGTTTGGGCATGGGTGAAGCACGTTCCGATGGTCGGGGAAGGACTCAACGATCCGGGAGTATGGCCGGTTTGTCGAGACAATGACTGCCGCGAGCCGAATACGAGGTCAAATCCGGAAGCCCGCCTGGAACCGCTCGACGACCTTCGGCCAGGTGAAAACGTCCTCGACGAACTTGCGGCCGGCCATCCCCATCTCTCGTGATCGAGTCGCATCGCCCAGCAGGATCTCGAGGCCTTCGACGATGTCGTCGACGGAGTGAACGACGTACCCGGTCTCGCCCGGGATCACCGTCTCGGGTGAGCCCCCGGAGTCTCCGGCGAGTACCGGGAGCCCGGTCGCAGCGGCCTCGAGGAACACGAGACCGAGGCCCTCGACCTCCAGACCGCCCCATCGCGATCTGCAGGGCATGCAGAAGACGTCCATCGACCGGTAGAGGTCGGGGAGGTCGCCCCACGGAACGTCCACGGCGAACCGGGCACGGACCCCGAGCCGTTCGGCGGTCTTGCGCAGGCCGGCTTCCTTCCTCCCCTTGCCGACGAGTAACACCTCGACGGGACGATCGAGGCGCGCGGCCGCCTCGAGCAGCCGGTGCTGGCCTTTCCTCGGCACGAAACGGGACACGCATCCCACGACGGGGATCTCGTTGTCGCCGTCGGGCGGCGGTGTGAACGTGTCGACGTCGACTCCCGCTCCGACGAACACGACGTCCTTGCCGGTGAGTCGCTTGACGCGATCCGCCGTGAACCGGCTCACGGCGAAGCGCACGTCGGCGTCGGCCAGTGCCCGAGCGATCACCTGCCGTCCTCCGGGGACCGCCGCCGGGAGCGTGACTTCGGCGCCGTGGCTCAGCACGCCGAACGGGACGCCGAAGCGCTCCCTCAGCCGCGGCCCGAGGAACGGAAGCGGGTGGGGAGCGCCGAAGAGGATGACGTCGGGGCCGAATGCCTTCGCCTGCGACTCGATCCACGCCGCGACGCCCTTCGTCGGCCACATGAACGTCGAGGTGTGGCGGCTGATCCGCTCGTCGGAGTCGGCGGACGGATCGGCCGGGGCGATGACGTGATACTCGTCCGGATATGCGGCGATCACGTTCCCCAGGTACTGCTGGATGCCGCCGGGTTTCGGTGGATAGTCGTTGGTGATCAGCAGCAGCCGCACGGTCACGCCCCGGAGTGGGTCACGACGTTGTACGACGAGATCTGCGGGCCCTGGTCGCCCACGATGATCTCCGTGAGGGAGGTGTTGCGCGGCACGGGGAGCACGGATCGCCGCGAGAACGGGAGATCGAGGAGGCCGGCCACATACGCCCGTGTGACACCGCCGTGGGTGAATGCCCCGATGTCTCCGCTCCCCGACGCTGCGATCTCCGCGACGACGCCGGCAAGCCGCTCACCCGCGCCGGCGAAACTCTCCCCGGTCGTGCCTTTCGGATCGTCGATCCCCAGCACGAAGATGCGTTCGAACGTCACGGGATCGGTCTCCTTGATCTGATCGGGGGTCAGCCCCTCCCACGATCCGAACGAGATCTCGATGAGGTCCTCGTGCACGTCGACCCGGCGGTGTTGTGTCTCGGCGACCGGTCTCGCCGTGTCGAGTGCGCGGGAGAGCGGGGATGAAACGAGGGCGTCGAACTCCCGGACCGTGGCGGCCAGCTCCGCGGCCTGGGCCCGGCCTCTCTCGGTGAGCGGCGTCTCACCTCTCCCCCACCACCGGTGCTGGAGGTTCGCTTCGGTCTCGCCGTGGCGGATGAGGTGGACTCGGGTTCCGTCCGGACGGGTCGCGTTCCCGTCGAGGTGGAGATCGTCGTTGTAGATCTGGAGACGCGGCCCGTGCTCGTCGACGACGATCGTGGTCAGCGACGTGTTCGACGGGATCGCCATCGCCGGTTGGTTCCCGGTGCCGATGATGCCGGCGACGAGGGTCTGGATGACCCCGCCGTGGGTCACGACGACGGCGTTCTGGCCGTCTTCGATCCGATCGGCCACCGCTGCGAACGCGGCTTCGACCCGGCTCAGGAACTCGGTGAAGCTCTCCCCGCCGTCCGGGTGGAAGTCCTGGATCCGGAACCCCTCGTCCCCCAGTTCCGGATACCGGGCCCTCACGTCGGCGCTGGTGCGACCCTCCCAGTCCCCGATGTGGAACTCCCGCCATTCGGAAGAGAACTCCGGCGCACCGAACGCTTCAGCCGTCGTGGCCGCACGTCCGAGATCGGAGGAGATGAGGAGATCGATCGGCACGCCCCCCATCCTCAAGGCGAGCCGGTTCACCTGGTCGAGGCCGCGCTCGGTCAGCGGCGAGTCGGTGTGACCCTGCCAGGTCCCCGAGATGTTGCTGAGCGTCTCGCCGTGACGAACGAGGGTGATGGTGCGAGCCAGGATGCCTCCGGGTGGGTCACCGTAGGGTAGGGACGCTCACCGCTCACCACGAGAGACCGTCTCCACCATCTACGCAGGAACGTCTGGGGATGGGGTAGGTTGAGTGGATGTTCGCCCTCTTCGCCCAGACGAGCTCGCCCCTTCCGAGCGGCTTCGCCGAGGTGATCGTGTGGCTGCTCGTCGCAGCCGTCATCGTCGGCCTCTACCTGGTGCTGCGCCGCACGAGGATCAGGAGCAGGCGCCACTACCTCGATCGAGCCGAACGCGAAGAGCAGCAGCGCCGCAACGACCCGGACATGAAACGGGACTAGCCGACCGGCCAGCGTCGGCTCGCTCTAGAACAGGCTGTTCGAGACGAACGCCGAGGCGAAGATCAGCGACACCATGGTCATCACCTTGATGACGATGTTCATCGACGGACCGGCCGTGTCCTTGAACGGGTCCCCGATCGTGTCGCCGACGACCGCCGCCTTGTGGGCGTCCGATCCCTTGCCGCCGAACGCACCGGCCTCGACGAACTTCTTCGCGTTGTCCCAGGCGCCGCCCGCGTTCGCCATGTAGATGGCGAGGAGGAACCCGGAGAGCAGCGCACCGGCGAGGAACCCGCCGAGCATCTCGAGGTTGATGAATCCGATGATGAGCGGCAGCGCGATGGCGAGCGATCCGGGCAGGATCATCTCACGCAGCGACGCCGCGGTGGAGATCTCCACGCACTTGGCGTAATCCGGCTTGGCATCCGGATCGCCCTCGCGCAACCCGGGGATCTCCCGGAACTGCCTCCGGACCTCTTCGATCATCTGATTGGCGGCCCTGCCGACCGCCTGGATCGTCTGCGCGGCGAAGAAGTACGGGAACATGGACCCGAGGAACAGGCCGACGACGACCCAGATGTCGAGGATGTCGAGGCCCTGGATGTCGACGGCGGTCGTGAAGGCGAAGAACAAGGCCAGCGCCGTGACGGCGGCCGAAGCGATCGCGAAACCTTTCGCGACGGCGGCGGTGGTGTTGCCGAGAGAGTCCAGCGCGTCGGTGGCTTCACGGACGTCGGCGGGCAGATGTGCCATCTCTGCGATCCCGCCCGCGTTGTCGGCGATCGGCCCGTACGCATCGACCGACACGGTGATGCCGAGCGTTGCGAGCACGCCGATCGCTGCGATCGCGACACCGTAGATGCCACCGCCGTCGACGGCGAGATCACCGGCCCAATACGCACCGCCCATCCCGAAGGCGACGACGATCACCGAGAACGCGGCCGACTTCATCCCCTCCGCTATGCCCGCGAGCACGACCGTCGCCGGTCCGGTTTGTGTCTGCCGGGCGATCTCCTTCACGATCTTGTAGTGATCCGACGTGTACCACATCGAGATCCGGCCGATGAGCACTCCCACCAGGAGGCCGACGACCACAGCCATGAAGAACCCCCATGGGTTCTTGACCCCTTCAACACCGCCGAACATGAGCGGTGTGAGCGCCGCCACGCCGACAACGGTGATCGCCGCGGCGACCCACGTACCCCGTTCCAGGGTTGCCGCCAGGCTCGCCTTGCCCGGTTTGACGAGGAACGATCCGATGATCGATCCGAGCATGCCGATCGCGGCGATCATCAGCGGGAAGAAGACGGTTTGCATGGTGAACGCTTTGCCCTGCGCGCCGAAGACGAGCATCGAGAACGCGATCGGGGCGACGAGCGAACCGACGTACGACTCGAACAGGTCGGCGCCCATCCCCGCGACGTCACCGACGTTGTCGCCGACGTTGTCTGCGATCGTTGCCGGGTTCCGAGGGTCGTCTTCCGGGATGCCGGCTTCGACCTTGCCGACCAGGTCGGCACCGACGTCGGCGGCTTTCGTGTAGATCCCGCCGCCGACGCGGGCGAACAGCGCGATCGACGATCCGCCGAGGCCGATGGCTGTGACGATCGACACCCAATCCTCCAGGCCGAGGATCTCCTTGAAGACGATGATGCCGACGGAGAAGCCGAGCAATCCGAGACCGGCGACGGTGAACCCCATGACGGCTCCGCCTCTGAACGCGACCGGCAGCGCCTCGGCGGTCCCACCCCGACGGGCCGCTTCTGCCGTCCGGGCGTTGGCGGCGGTCGCGATGCGCATCCCGATGAACCCCGCCGTGGCTGACAGCAACGCTCCGAACACGTAGGCGATCGCTCCCCATGGACGGCCCCACGGGAGGAACACGGCGATCAGCACCGTGAGCACGCCGACGAAGATCGCGATCGCCCGGTACTCCCGCTTGAGGAATGCCATGGCCCCTTGTCGTATGGCGTCCATCAGTTCGACCATCCGGGCGTTCCCGGGGTCGGCCGCCATCACCTGGCGAGCATAGAAGAATGCGAGGATCAGGCTTGCAATGCCCATCGCCGCAGCGATGTAGAGCCAGAGCTCCGGTTGGTTCACGAACAACTCCAATGATCGGAAACGACGCAACGGGGCAAGTATAGATTCCCGCCCGTCACGCCCGCATCCGCGCGTACCTGCGCTGTGCCAGCGTCGCACCGGCCGCCAACACGAGCACGGCGCCGAGGATCACCGCCAGCCCGTTCGGACCCTCCTCGAGCTGTTTCCCCGACTCGATCACCTCGAGGGAGGCAACGTCCAGGTAGGTCTCTCCCTGACGGTTCGGGTCGTGGAACCTCCACTGGCCGGTCGCTCGAACGATCGGTCCGCGAATCCGGTACCCCCCGGGTGGGCTGAGCCCGTTCATCTCGGCCGCCGGTATGCGCAGGCCGACGCCCGTGTTCGCACCGGTCAGCGCTCCCCCCTCGACGAGCGGGGCCCTGACGTACGAATCGTCGTTGAGTTGCGTCCACACGATGCCCGAGGCCCGGTAGCCGTAGTCGCCGACGAGTTCCCCTTCGATCGTGATCACGGCGCCGTCGTATCGGGCGGGCGCCGTCAGGAGCTCGGTCACGGGGACGGTTTGCTCCTGAGCCGCGGCCGGGGCGGTTCCGGCCCACACGATCAGCGCCGGCATGATCGCCGCCAGGAGCAGTGTGATCGCGATGGTCCGCCCACGGTGGGAGGGCCGTGCAAGTCGCGACTCGCGGGATGGTCGTGTCACGTCACTTCCCCCTCACGATGGAGTAGAGGAATCCGATGAACGCGAACGCCGCGACGAATTCGAGCCTTCCGAGCCACATCTGGATGATGTACGTGATCTCCAGGAGAACCGGCATCGACGAGTCGGTGACGCCGACCGACAGCCCGACGTTCGCACCGGCGCTCACGGACTCGAACAGTGCCGCCTGGAGCGGGATGCCGTACGCAAGACCGATGACGGCCCCGACGATGTACAGGGTCACGTAGAGCAGCGACATCATGAGCACGGTCCGGGCGAGCGCGGGCGTCAACTCCTTGGTCCGGAACTGATGGTACGAGCGGTCGACGATCGCACCGTGCGGGAGCAGAACCGACTGGATCTCCTGGCGCATCGAGGTCGCAGTCAAGCCCACCCGCATCGCCTTGATGCCCCCGGCCGTCGACGAGGCCATGCCGCCGAGACCCATCGCGATGGCCATGCCGGCGAAAGCCAGGCCGCTCCACCGGACCATCTCGGTTGGGGGAACCGTCGCGAACCCGGTGCCGGTGTGCGCGGAGAGCACCTGGAAAAACCCCTGACGGCTCAGACCCGTGATCTCGCCGTAGGCGTTCATGACCACGAGACCGAACAGCACGAGTGTGAGCGTGAGCAGGAACGTGCCGATGATCGTTCTGGCTTCGAGGTTCTTCAGGAGGAGGAGGCGTCGTCGTTCGCCACCCCGGCCCGCCGGGCGGGACCGGCCCCAGAGCGTGTAGTGAACGGCGAACGACATCGCGCCGGCGACCATCAGGATGGAGACGATGAACTCGAACACGGCGGAGTGGTAGTAGCCGATGCTCGTGCTCTGGGGGGCGAACCCGCCGGTGTCGAACCCGGCGAAGAAGATCATGAGGCCGTGGAAGAGCGACCGGGTCCACCCGAAGCCGAGAACGAAGTAGGCGACGATCCCGAGCGCAAGGACGCCGAAGACGAGATGCGCGACGGCCACGGTCCAGATGTACCTCGCCGTGGACTGCACCGAAGGGAGGATGTGGTCGTCGCGTCCCTCGCCGTAGTAGAGCGTCATCGCTCCCCCGCCCGCGATGAGGACGAGCACAGCGATGATGATGCCCTGGCCGCCGAGGAAGTGCAGGAGGTGGCGCCAGAAGTTCAGAGACGGCGCCAGATGGTCGAGGTCCTGAACGAGCGCGAGGCCCGTGGTGGACAGACCGGACATGGCGTCGAAGTAGGCGTCGAGCGGACTAGCGAAGTGCCCGGAGAGCATGAACGGAATCGCCCCGATGAGCGGGACGACGAGCCAGGTGACGGCGACGACGACCATGCCGTGTCCCCAATCGAGCCGTTGGTCATCGCTGCCGACCACGGTCATGGTGGCGCCGAGCGCGCCGAATACGCCGATCATCAGCAGGAACGAACTGAACGGGCCCCACTCGCGCCCGGCCACCGACCAGGCGAGCGGGAGCAGGCCGGACGCCGCCACGACGAGGAACACCCGGCCCAGGTAGAACCCGATGATCCGGAAGTCCGAGCCGGCGGGACGGATGAGCACGTCAGGCCACCCAGAGGGCGACGACGGCGATCACGATCGCGATGAAGGCCAGAGCGAGCACGACGGACGCTTCGACGGCGAACGACAGGATCGCGCCGACCACATCGCGGCGGAATCGGGCGCCGGCGTTCTGTGATCGGCCGGTCACGGCTTCGGCCCGTCGACACCGAGGGCGATGCAGACGTCGGCCGCTGCGCTGATCGTCGATGCGACGAGGACGTGATCGCCCGGTTTGACCTTCGTGGTCCCGCGCACGATGAACACGTCATCGCCGCGCATCACCGTGACCAGCAGCGAATCCGGTGGTATGTCGAGCTCGGAGACGAGCCGGGCCTCGAACGTGGCGGGGATCTCGAGTTCCTGGACGGCGACTCTCCCGCCTCCGAACAGGTCCGACGACGCGAGGTCGGGGATCTTGACCTCCTTCGAGATGACCTGAGCGATCAGGTGGGTCACGCTGACCACCTGGATCTCGAGAGCCTCGAACGTCGCCTGGTTGGACGGGTCGTTGAGCCGAGCCATCACCCGCTTCGCCCCGAGGGTTTTCCCGAGTTGCGTGGCGACGAGGTTGTCCTCGTCCTGGCCGGTCACGGCGATGAGCCAATCGGCCCGATCGACGTCGGCGGCTTTCAAGAGATCCGGATCCGTGCCGTCCCCTTCGAACACCAGCACCTTGACGGCATGGACGATCGCACGAGCCCGGCCGGGCTTCTCCTCGACCACGGCGACGAAGTGCCCGGCCTGGGAGAGCATCCGGGCGAGGTAGGAGCCGATCTTTCCCCCGCCGACGATCACGACTCTCATGCGAGTTCGGGCCTTTCATCCACCAGGTACTTCTTCACCCTGCCGAGCACACCGTGTTTGGCGGCAGCGGTCACGACGTCGCCCGGTTTGAGTTTGAAGTCGTCGTCGGGTACGAGCGTCCGGTCGTCTCTGCTCACGGCGGCGACCCGCAGTTGCCCGCGCACCTCGAGGTCCGAAACGACGAGACCGGTGGCCTTGTCGTTGAGCACCATGTCGATGACTTCGACGTTGCCGGTCGAGAACGTGATGTGATAGTCGAACTCTTCGTCGACGATCTGTTCGTGAAGGATCCGCGAGGTCAACCGGGACGCCGCGACGTACCGGATGTCGAGGGCGCGGTAGGCCTCGATTCGCGCCGGATCGTCCAGTCTGGCGATCGTCTCGTGCACGCCGAACACCGATCGGGCGACTTGCACGGCCATGGCGTTCGCGTTGTCGCCGTTCGTGACCGCCACGAAAGCGTCGGCGAACTCGATGCCCGCTTCCTTCAGCACCTGCACGTCGTAGGCACGACCGACGTGGACCGTTCCGTTGAACGTTCCGCCGAGCATCTGGAAGCTGTCGGCGTCGGCGTCGATGACCGACACGTCGTGCCCCTCCTCGGAGAGGGTGTCTGCGAGATCACTCCCGACCCGTCCACACCCGGCGATCACGATGCGCATAGGCAGAGGTTAGAGGTGTCTGCGTCGCCCGGGCGTCGATCGGTCCCGTCGATCCGTCGGGTTTCCCGTCCGATCACGTACGCTTCCTGGTCGTGAAACAGATTCTCCGTCCGCTCGCCATCCTCGCCGCCGCCGCGCTCGTCGCCGGAGCGTGCACTTCGACGCCCGCGTCCACGGCAGAGTCGTCCGTGACGTCTCCGCCGACCACCGCTAACCCCACAACCACCGAAGGATCGACTTCGACCATGACTCCTTCGACCACGACCACGGAACCCGCGGTCGTGCCGGAAGTCACCGCGACCGGTGACCTTCCGCCGGGGCTCCTCGACGCTGTGAGCTCCGTGCTCACATGGCAGCAGGAACCTCAGGCGCCGAATCCGGACATCCCCGAAGGGCTCGCCGACCATCTCCGGTCCTACCCGATCGAGACGACGGACACGATGACGGTGACCGGGTCGACGGCGACGCTCGACGACGGTTGGGTCGCCGTCGTCGAAACCGGGAACGGTGACATCCTGCTCGGAGCGGACGAGGGCGATGGATGGGCGATCGTCGGCGCCCGGCCGGCCAACGGACCGGCCTGGTACGGAGACGAGCCGCGCATGGTCATGGTCATCGGTTCGGACGCCCGCCCCGGAGAGAATCAACAGACCCTGCGTGCCGACAGCATCCACATCCTGACGGCGAATCCGTCGACCGGCTCCGGGACGATATTGGGGTTCCCGAGAGACAGCTACGTGACGACGCCGTTCGGATCCATGAAGTTCTCGTCGGTGATGGCCGGACGCGGGCCCCAGGTGATGGTCGACACCGTCGTGAACACCTGGGATCTGCCGGTCGAGGGATACGTCGTCACCGGCTTCCGGGGGTTCGAAGACCTGATGGGTGCAGTCGGGAACCTTCCCATCGTCCTCCCGCTCGCCGTCCCCGAACAGGCCGAGTGGACGGGGTTCCGCGCCGGACGGCAGACCCTGACCCCGCAGCGAACGCTCGAGTACTCCCGCACCAGGAAGAAGATCCCCGGCGGAGACTTCACGCGCTCCGCCAATCAGGGGCTCGTGATGCTCGCCGTTCTCGATCTCCTCCAGATGAACGACGTCGTCGACTCGCCGGAGATCATCGACGTCCTCCTCGATCACACGTGGACGAGCCTGACGCCGACCGACCTGATCCAGTTGGCGGCGACCGTGCACACGCTCGACCCCGCCGCGATCGAGAACGTGGTCCTGCCGGGGAAACTCGGGCGAGCGGGAACTGCCTCGGTCGTTCGGCTCACGCCTCAAGCCGACGCGATGCTCGCGGATCTCGCCGACGACGGCGTCCTCAATCGGTAGCTGCACGCTCCATCGCCCGTCGGGACGTGGCGGCCTACTGTTCCCCTGGACCGGAGGAAACACCGGCGTTCGGAAGTCGTATGGCTTCAGGGGACTTGGCCGCCTCGTGGGAAATCGGCCCACCAGAAGTCACCTCAAGACCCCGACGCTCCATGGCCCCCCACTCCAGATCCCCCCGGGCCGCCGAAACCAGGCCACGGAGGCGCCACCACGAGGATAGTTGCCGGTACCCGAAGTTCTCGATGAGTGCTGTACCGAGGAGCGTAAGCAGATCTCTGGACCGTCGATACCTCCGGAAGGAAATCTCTTCAAGAGCGACTGCCGCAACCGACAGGGCAGAACCGAGGAACACTGCAACGGCGAGGAACGCGACGATGTACCCGAAAGATGCCACTCCGATGACGACCGCCAGCGCGAACGCGAAGTACCCGAGAAGCTCCACGATGGGCCCGAGCGTTTCGAAGAGGAGGTAGTGCGGGAGAGCCACGAGTCCGGGAACGCCGTATTTCGGATTCGCGATCATCTTCCGGTGACGAACCATCACCTGCGCCAGCCCTCGCTGCCACCGATCGCGTTGACGCCCCAGTTCGGCAACTCGCTCCGGCGCTTCAGTCCATGCAACCGGATCCGGGATGAATTCGATTCGATAGGGCGTGCCCCGATCGCGGCAGTGACGATGGAGCCGAACGATGAGCTCCATGTCCTCTCCGACGGTATCGGGGTCGAACCCGCCCGCTTCCGCGACAACCGATCGCCGGAATGCCCCGAATGCTCCCGAGATGATCAAGGTGCCGCCGATCGAGTTCCATCCGACCCGGGCGGCAAGGAACGCTCGCAAGTATTCGAGCACCTGGAACCGAGCGAGCATGTTCCGCGGAAGGCGGATGTCCTCGACCGAGCCGCCGCTGACGCGACATCCGTTGGCGATGCGGACGATTCCGCCGACCGCCACCGTCGATCCGTCCTCCAAGAACGGCCGAACGACTCGCGCAAGCGCATCCGGCTCGAGGATTGTGTCCGCATCCATTGCGCAGAACAGGGCGCTGCGGGAGTAGTTCAAGCCTGCGTTCAACGCGTCGGCCTTTCCCCCGTTTGCTTTGTCGATCACCGTCAGGTTCTGATGTCGGACACCGTGATAGACGGCAGAAACCGGCGCGCATGGAATCGAGCTCGTCGGCACGCGTGTGACTTCCTCCAAGTCGAACGCGTCGATGAGGGAACGAAGCGTGTCGTCGTTCGAACCATCGTTCACGACCACGATCTCATAGTCGGCATAGGTGAGCGTCAACAGTGACCGGACCGAAGGGACGATCGAGGCTGACTCGTTGAACGCGGGGACGACGAGAGAAATGGGAAGGCCTCCGCTCGATGCCAGGAGATCATCGATTTGTAGCGAGTCGAGCCGATCCATGTATCTCCGGAGGCTCCTGAAGGCCGTGAAACTCAGTAGCAGGTACGTTCCGTTGAGCACGACGAAGTAGATGATGATGAAGATGTTGAAGGCTGTGAGCGCGCTCGTCATGCAGCTCCTCCGTACAAGGTCTCGATCGCCGCATCCCGAAGGAGCCCGCCGCGCTCGGTGAGCAGTGCAAGTTCGTCGGACGCGTGAAGGTCGGCGAGCGCCTGAGCCGACCGTATCGCCACCCATGGAGATTCGTCGTCGGCCATCTCGAAGATCAATCGAGCGTCCTCTCTGCTTCCGATCCGCCCCAACGTCGTGATCGCGGCCGAGCGCACGAAGAACCTCTCATCCTCGATGAGCGGTCGGACGGCGGCAGCATGTTTCGCGCGGCCAACCACGGAGAGCAATCGAAGACATGCCGCGATCAAGTTCGGGTCCGCTCCGGGTATCTGCGCCGCGGCCACATCGGATGCCTCGGGATCCCTCAGAAGTCCCAGAGCTCGAGCGACGGCAACACGCCCCCCAACGGGGTTGCGAGCGTCGGCGAGGTAGGTCCTCATGCTCGCAGCCGCGCCGATACCGACACCTGCCAGCATCGAGGACAAGAGAGCGACGCTCCACGATGAGTACCGATCAAGTCGAAGCAGGACTTCGCCAATCCACCGTTCGCGCTGCGGTTGGCACAGAGCGCGGGCTGCCACCAGCGACACCAGGGGCGACGAGTCGTCGAGAAAGGTGGAGATCGTCGCCTCTCCGTCGGTATCACCGAGGCAGCTGACGATTTGGAGGGCTCTTGCTCGAGTCTCGGGGCGACCCGAGGCAAGGTCCGGCGCGACGACATCGAGCAGCGGAGCCGCGAAGGCCCGAATCCTCTCGCGATCGGCACCGCGGAGTCTCCGGGCGATGCTCCAAGCGATTTCTATGACATCGCGCTGCTCGGCGGAATCCACGTCGTCGGCCAATGCGGCCGGATCCGAGTCACCGGATATGAGCCCGATGAGGAGCGGTTGCCACTGCTCGCTCCGCCGGTCGCGTCTCGACGCGCGCCGTCCGTGGAGCACCCGGAGGACAAGAACAAGACCGGCAAACAGGAGGTTGAGGGCTGCAAGTCCCGCGATCGCGACCGCGAGACCGGTCATGTCGCCGCAAGGTGTCGACGAACTCGCACCGCGACCTCTGCTGGAGAGAAGGGTTTGACGATGTAGTCGGTGGCCCCCAGATCGAACCCATGGACCACGTCCTCTTCACGGGCCCGTCCGGTGAGCATGATGACGGGCAGCTTCGCCGTGGCCGAGGAAGAACGCAGCCGTTCGAGAACCTCGAACCCATTCATCCGCGGCATCATCACGTCGAGGATCACGAGGTCCGGAGGGGAAGCAAGTGCATCGGCCAAGGCGCTCTCTCCATCCGCGTGGCGCCGTACGACGTACCCATCTCGAGAGAGCCGATCCTCAATGAGCGCAACCACGAGATCGTCATCTTCAACCAGGAGGATGTCACGAGGCCGTGGGGGCGCCTCTTCGACGGGAGCCGAAATCGCCGAACCGGCCGAGATCTCGGAAGCGTTCGACTCTCCCGACGTCACCAGTGCGTTCACGGTGTCGACGAGAGCCGCGGCGTCAAACGGTTTCGTGAAGAACGCGTCGGCGCCGGCGTCCAGGACACCCCGACGTGTCTCCTCGTCGTCCAACCCCGACAAGACGACCACGGGAATCGCGGGTGTAGAGATGCCAGTACGGATCTCTTTGAGCAGGTCGAGGCCCGACCCATCGGGCAGTAGACAGTCGAGTAAGACGAGCGCAATAGCGGGACTGATGCGCCCCCGGGCCTCGGCGAGAGACGCTGCGGAGACGAACGACCGGCCCGGTGCGGCAAGAGTCCTCTCGAGGATCGCCCGCATCAGAGGATCGTCGTCCACCATGAGGATTTGGGACACGGTCGCGTTCGTCACAACGATCTCATCCAGAATCGACACCAAGGTGACGACCACTTCGCCGAGTTCGCCATCGGCTGCGTGATTGGCTTCGGTCGCGACCGCGGTGACTTCAGGATGTCCGTAGCTACTCCCTGAACCCTTCAGACGATGGCAGATCCCCCGGCTCTCCACGATTGCGGTGGCATCGCCCGCAGCAACATGGGGGGCCAGTTCGCGCAGCCGCTCGAGATCCGGCTCCACTCCCTTTCGATATGCGTCTTCGAGGCTCTGCAACTCGGCTACTCCTGGGTTGTATCCACATCAACCGACCTCATCCGTCCGATCGATGGAAACGAGTCGGTGGACTCGATCGGGCTCGGCCAATACTGACTCTTCGGCAGGATCACATGGGCACTTCAGCCGTATGAACCGGCGGAAGCGCTCGACTCTCAAGCACACCTTCCGCTGTGCCGATGAATCCGAATGGAACGGATACTGGAGCGAACAGCGCTTGTCCACGCAACCCTGATCATCACCGTGGCGGCGATCATGACCGGTTGTGCCGGCACGGCTTCCTACGAGCGAGAGATTCCTCTCGAGGCGCACTGGAAGTGTGACGTTCAACATCGCACGTACACCGACCTGGACACGATGGCCGACGATCTTGCCGGCCGTCTTGCAGGGGAGGGAATCTCGGACGAGCGCTATGCGAGGTTCAAGGCGGACATGGAGTCCTCTCCCGACCTGCGATCCGCAGTGCTCACGGAATACACCGCCTATTGCGGGGACGCCGGTGATGACTAGCCCGTTCACGCCCTGGGAGAATGGCCACTTCGTGGGTTTCAGGAACCGCGCTGCAGAGCCGATGGTCTTCTCATGAAACGTCGAGCAACAGTCGTCCTCATCATCGCTACCGCCTTGTTCACCGTGCTCGCTGCCCCCGCATCTGCGAAGGGCCCGGCCGGCGGAACTGCAAAGGTGAAGCTCGAGACGAGGAAGACTCCGGCTGTTGTCCAAGGCGGTCAGGCATGGGTTGCCCTCAACTGGCGAGGATCCGGCGCCGATGCATCCGACTTCCGGGTCACCGCAACAACGAAAGCCGCCGGGGTGGAGATCTCCTACCCGGAGACCATGGGGGGCGCATACAGCAGCCTCATGGACGACAATGTCCTGTCCGCCGACGATATCGATTTCACGGCACTCCACCTGTCCGTTCCCTATGGAACGAAGAAGTTCACGATGGCCGTGACGGCATCGTGGAATGACGGGCACAGAATCGTCAAGAAGAACTTCAAGGTGCAAGTCCCCACGTTCGCGTACTCAGGCGACGACGTCGCCCTCGTCACCGACGATGCGACCACTAACTCGAAGACGCTCCAGGACGGGTCGTCCCAGATCTGGGTCGACGTTGCATGGAGCGGTCTCGCGCCATCCCTCGGCGACGTTCGAATGACTGTGAACAGCCCAGATGGCATTGAGATCGGCTATCCGGACCCAAACGGGAATGGGCAAGCCTGGTCGGGCCTCGCCCGCGACGATCGTCTCGTTCAAGGGGAAACAGATGTCGCCCGGTTCCGCCTCGACCCCGCAACCATGGATCCGGGGGTCTACGAGATTGCCGTTCTCCTGTCATACACCCGGGACGGTTCGACACGCACCACACCCGGGACGATCACAGTCTCGGTCGGCAAGTAGCGATCCGCCGCAACACATCATCCATCCCGACACGAGGTCGCACGCGGCAGGCTCACGATCTGGCCTCTCCGGCCTCGTCGAGCAGCTTCATCGGAGCGAACTCGGCTCGGCTCGACGCCCGCACGGTGATCGTTCCGATGCCGAACAGCGCGACGTGCCGCTCGACCTCCACGACGACGATCCTCGGCCTCCAGGTGCGGTCGATCGGGCAGGTGCAGCGGGTGACGACCGCTCCGTTCGCATGCGCCAGCCGACGCGCCTCCGCCGTCGGGCTTCCACCGCCTCCGAAAGGGAGGAACGTCACGGGCGCTGCGGCGAGCGCAGCGGCGTCGGCGGCGGCGGCCGCTTGCAACCGGGCGCTGAGAGCAAGCCCTGCGTCGGCCACGCCGAGCGTCAGGACGACGACGAGACCGGCGACCGCCAGGAGGAGCAGAGACGCCGAGCCGGCCGTTCGCCTCATCGCTCGACCCGCATCACGGCCCGGGCCGTGACGTCGACGGACACACCGCCGAACAGCGGCGCCGCTACCCGGTACGGCAGCGAGACCCGGACTTCGGCGAGACGTCCGACGACGTCCGGACGCCTCACCGAGACCCTCGCCGCCGACCCGGCCTCGCCGAGCGCCGCCCGGGCGGCGCGAACGGCGTCGGCCGGATCCGGAGACGCGGCGGCCTCTCTCGCCCCCTCCCGGGCGGCGTTGACGACTTCCATCTGGGTCCGCGCCACGAGGGCCACTTCGACGAGCCCGAGGATGAGCGCGAGCACGAGCGGCACGACGAGAGCGAACTCGACGACGGCGCTCCCCCGCTGGCTCATCCGAGCGGCGCGCCCTTCGCCACGGACGTGACCTTCTTGAGCACCGTCGAGAAGAACGCCGGAAGGAGATCGGTGGATGTGGCCCAGATGATCAGCGCCAGCGCGATCGCTGCGGCGGCGACGATCACCAGCGCATATTCGGCGGTCGCCTGGCCCCGTTCGTCGGCTTCGAAGAGTTTCATGATGTTCCTTTCGGTCGCCGGCGTCCGGCCGGTGCGGCGGGAAGTGAGAACACGTCAGAGCCCGAGACGCTCGAGGCTTCCGAGGACGGCCGGGCCGATCGTCAAGACGAGGAACCCCGGCAGGATCAGGAGCGCCAGGGGGAAGAGCAGCTTCACCGGAAGTCGCCGCGCCGCCGTCAGGTGTCGCGCCCGCTCCTCGCTCCTGAGCGTCGCGGCGTACCCCGAGATCGCGGGAATCAACGGCGCTCCGGTGGACAGCGCCCGGCGCGCGACGACCATGAGCACCGGATCGTCTTCCTCCACGGAACCGTCGCCGCGAAATCGGATCGCCCGAACGAGTCGCGACGCGGCGTCGCCGCCGACCGAGTCGGCCGCTGCCGCGGCGGCCGGGGGGAACCTGAGGCCGGCGCTCAGGCCGAGAACGGTCAGGGCGGCCCGCAGGGCTTCGCCATCGCCGTCGCGTGCCCGGCTTCCGTATCGAACGATCAGGGCACGTGCGACCACGCCGACTGCCAGTGCGGCTCCGAGAAGGGGGCTCACCGTCCACGTTGCGACGACTGCGGCGCCGATGATCAGCGGGCGTCGACCATCCAGGATCGTCGCGGACAACGCAAGAGCGATCACCACGCTCATCGCTCGGCCCGGCGAACGATGACGGCGACGAGGAGCAGTCCGGCCGCTTCGAGAGCGACGCCGATGATCAGCACGATCCATCCGAGGTTCCCGTGGGCGAGGAGACCGCTCGTTCGGCCCGTGGCAAGAAGGAGCGCCGTGAACGCCAGCGGCGCGACGCCGACGATCAGTGCGGAGACCCTGGCCTGAGCGGTGGCGGCCCGCCGTTCCCTGGCCATCTCCGCTGCGTCGGCGGCGCGATCTGCGAGATCCTCGAACGCGTCGGCAACCCGCGCTCCCGACCAGTCGCTGAGCCGGAACGCCGCGGCAGCCAGCGGGCCGTTCTCGGGGAATCGTTCCTCCACCTCGTTGGCGACGTCGACCATGGGGAGACCTGCAGCGGCGAGACGCACGGTGCGGTCGAGCGGCAACCCGGGAACACGGTTGGCCGCGGCTCCGAGCGCACCACGCAGGGAGTTTCCCGAGCGGAGCTCCGCGGCGAGCGCCCGGAAGTAGGTCGCTTCGTCATCCGGGGTGACGCGGCTCGCTCGACGGCGGAAGGCGGACATCCCCGCCCAGACGGCCGCGCCGACCAGAACGATCCTGGGTTCGACGGCGGCAACGGCGCCGACGGCGATGAACGCCGGCGGGACGCCGAGCAGAACGCCGATCGCGAGGATGACCGCCGTCAGCACGGGTACACCTCGACCACGCCGGACGGCCCGACGTCCGAGATGGAGGAGACGAGCCTCGTTCCGCGGCGACGTGTCACGAACACGATGCGATCCACCGACGATCTGATCTGTCGGCGCAACGTGTCGGTCGAGACTCCGACGTCGGCCGTTGCCGCGAGGCTCTCGAGCCGCCACAGCGCCTCCTCCGATCCGTTGGCGTGGATCGTCGACATCGACCCGTCGTGGCCCGTGCTCATCGCCTGGATCATGTCGAGCGCCTCGGGTCCGCGGACCTCTCCGACCACGATCCGATCCGGGCGGAGACGCAGGGCGTGGCGGAGCAGCGTCCGCAGGGAGATCTCGCCGGCACCCTCCGCGTTGGGTGGCCGCGCTTCGAGACGAACGACGTGTCCGACCAGCCTCAGCTCGGCGGCGTCCTCGACGGTGACCGTGCGTTCGTCGGACCCGATCTCCTTCGAGAGGACGTTGAGGAGCGTGGTCTTCCCCGAGCCGGTTCCTCCCGCGATCAGCAGGTTCATCCGGTTCGTGACCGAGGAACGAAGCATCTCCGCCCCGGCCGAGTCGATCCCGCCGACCTCGACGAGTTGGTCGAGGTCGGTCACGGCTTCGGAGAAGCGTCGGACGGCGACGATCGGGCCGTCCACCGACGCCGGGGGGATCACCGCGTGCAGGCGCGACCCGTCCGGGAGCCGGGCGTCGACGGCCGGGCTCGCACGGTCGATCCGCAATCCCAACGGAGCGATGACCCGTTCGACGGCCGCGACGACCGCGCGATCGTCGGCGTACACGATCCCGGTTCGTTCCAGCTCCCCGCGACGCTCGACCCACACGTCCGACGGCCCGTTGATGAGCACGTCCGTGATGTCCGGGTCGCGGAGCAACCGCTCCACCGGACCCAGACCGGCGAGTGCGTCGACTGCGTTGACGATCACGTCCGGGCCGGCGAGCGGCGCCACGTCGGGGGCCAGAGCGGCGGCCGCAGCCGTCAACGGGCCGCGTTCGAGCGGTACGTCGGACTCCAGAAGACGGCGAACCAGCCGATCGGTCACACCCACGGCTGCTCCCATACCCGTCCCCACGAGCGGATCCACCGATCGCGCCGCCCCGGCATCCTGCCGGCGAGGAGCGCTCCGATCGTCGCCCCACTCGGCCGCGGAAGGACGACGGCTCCGGCGGGAACGTCGACCCGCCATGCCGATCGCTGGTACACGGCGGGACCCGGCGAGCGACGAAAGGCCCCGCCCGGGATCAGCGGCAGAATCGGGATCGCCCCATCGCCTCCGGGATGCCGCGAAGGCAGGCGCATGACGACCGCGGGCCATCCGGCGACGAGCGCGTGGAGGATCTCCTCCGCCGCATCCGCAGCGATGCCGCCGTTGCGGAGCACCGCGACGCCGCGCCGGGACGGTGAGAGATCATCTTTCGTGGGACCATCGGCTACCAGGGTCGCGAGGCTGACGTCCCCCCGGTACCGGGGCCCGTCGGGGTCGAGATCGACGACGAGCGCCGTTCCCGCCGCCACCGCCAGCGCCAACGGCGCGACGGTGCCGAGAACCTCGTCCTCCGGCGACCAGATGGCAACCGCCGGCATCTCCAACTCCGTGAGGGGCTGGCGGCACCGTATGACATCGCGGTGATCGTTTCAAGACCTTCGATTCGTGTCATGTCTGCAACCGCCGGTGCCGATACAATCGGCACTGATGCAACAAGCAGCTTTCTTCGATCTGGACAAGACCGTCATCGCGAAGTCGTCGACGCTCGCGTTCGGCAAGCCGCTCTACAAAGCCGGTTTCGTGGGTCGCAAGGCTCTGGCCAGGATGGGCCTCGCTCAGGTCTTCTACCGCTTGTTCGGCGCCGACGAGGATCAGCTCGAGCGTGCCCGCGACGAACTGCTCCAACTGATCGCCGGCTGGCAACGCGACGAAGTCGAGCAACTGGTCCGGGAGACGCTCGGCGACGTGGCCGAGCCGCTGGTGTACGCGGAGGCGCTCTTCCTCATCGACGAGCACCTGCGCAGCGGCAGGCGGGTCATCATCATCTCGGCGAGCCCCGAGGAGATCGTCAAGCCGATCGCCGAGCACATCGGCGTGAGCGAGGTCATCGCGACGAAGATCAAGACCGATTCCCACGGCCGGTATCTGCCCGAGATCGACGTGTACGCGATGGGACCGGGCAAGGCCGAGGCGATGCAGGATCTCGCCGATCGCGACGGCATCGATCTCGCCGGCTCCTACGCCTACTCCGACTCGATCACCGATCTCCCGATGCTGGAGGTGGTCGGGAATCCCGTAGCGGTCAATCCCGAGAAGGAACTGCGGGCGATCGCCGAAGAGCGCGAGTGGCCGATTCTGGAGTTCCAACGTCCCGTCAGCGTCTCGCCGGCGATCCCGAGGCCGTCGCCGTTCACCGGTGCCGCCGTCGCGCTCTCGGCCGCAGCGCTCGCCGTTGCGATCGTGCTCCTCAAGCGCCGTTCGAGCGGGTCCTAACGGTCTTCGTCCATCTCCGGAGGAACCGCCCCGGCGATGCCGGTCTCGGCGACCGCTTCCTGTTCGATCTCCGCGGTGTCGGTCGACTCGGCCCCGGAGCCCCCCTTGTCGGCGATCCCCTTCGCCCGCGCCGTCTCGATCTTGTGCGTCGTCAACCTCGGCGCCGCGTAGGCGAGAAGGAGGAGATATCCGACGGCGGAGACGAACCACGGCACCTGGAGGGCGAGATGACGCGAGCCGCCGGCCGCCTCGACTCCGGACACGAGCAGGCCGCCGAGGACGATCCCGACGGGCATCATCCCCCATGCGAAGAAGCGGTAGACCGAGTTGACGCGGCCGAGGAGGTGGTCGGGGATGATCGTCTGCCGCAGCGACACCGTGATGACGTTCCACAGCACACCGAAGAACGACGAGACGGCGAACATGACGAACGCCAGGATCCAGTTGGTGGTGAAGCCGATCGCGAGAGACGTTCCGGCCATGGCGACGAACGTCGTGTAGAGGGACGGGCCGCTTCCCAGTCGCTTCGAGATCCGCGGCGCCAGGACGCTGCCGAGGACGCCGCCGACCGCCCCGGCCGCTCCGATGATCGCGAAGACGAACGCCGACACGCCCAGGACCTCCTGGGCGAAGAGCACGAACGTCGCGAAGACGAGCGCGTTGAAGGCGTTCAGCAGGCCGAGGATGATCGCCATGGGGCGCAACAGCGGGTGATGCCACAGCCACGCGACGCCTTCTTTGATCTCCGCCCACCAGTCACGGGCGGCTTCGGGATCCGCCGCAGAGCGATCCACGCCGAACGATCCCGCGACGAGGAGCAGCAACGCGGCCGACACCGCGAAGGACCCGGCGTCGAAGAAGAACGGCAGCGCGAATGCCACGCCGATGAGCACGCTTCCGAGCGGCGGGCCGATGAAGCTGTTCATCACCATCTCGGCGCCCCAGAGGTTGCCGTTGGCCCGTTCGAGACCCTCCGGTTCGACGATCGCGGGAAGGATCGTCTGAGCGGCGTTGTCGTAGAGCACCTCGGCCATGCCGAAGAGCAGGGCGGCGACGAGGAGGGTCGTGTAAACCAGCCAGTTCGTGGTGACGTCGATGCCGCCGACGATCTCGTTGGGGGCAGGCAGGGTCGAGGACTGGGAGAACACGACGGCGGCGACGATGACCGTGACGAATGTTCGGAACACGTTCATCGAGAGCATCAGCTTGCGCCGGTCCACGCGGTCGGTGATCACACCGGCCGGGAGCGTGAACAGGAGCCAGGGGAGTTTCTGGACCACGGCGATCATGGCGATGAGGATCGGGTTGCGGGTGATCCCGGAGGCGAGCCACGGGTAGGCGACCATGGCGACGCCGTCCCCGAGGTTCGAGACGACCGACGACGACCAGAGCTTCCAGTAGTTCGCACCCAACCGGGTCTTGATCTTGTCCTTCGGTGCGGTCATGCGTCTCCGCTCGGGTCCAGCGTCGGGAGGTTCGTGGGGTAGACGCCGGCGATCATCCCGTAGACCCGATCCCCGTCCCGGGGCTCCGATGCGAACTCGGCCGCCAGTTCGGCGAGGCGTGATGCGTACTCGACGGCCCGCTGCTCGGAGATGCGTGCGCGGCGTGCGGTGAACATCGGCAACGGGTCTCCGTCGACGATTCGCACGTCGCGAAGCGCATCGCGGATGATGAAGAGAGGGTCCTCGACCTTCCCCGGCCCCGACAGGATGATCGTGCGCCCCGTCCGCCCGTAGTACTTCTCGGTCATGGCCCGGACCTGACGCGTTCGCACGATCCGGATCAGACCGCACTTCTCGAGGACCTTGAGGTGGTAGCCGACGGTTCCCTTCGGCTTCCCGAGCGCGGCGGCGAGCTGGCTCGTCGTTGCCCCACGCTCGAGCAGGAGATCGAGGAGCTCGAGCCGGGTGCCGTCGGCGAGCGCTTTGAACGCCTCGGGCGTGTCGGCGATGACCTCGTCGGCGATGTCGTAGTCGAGGGCGTGTGTTTCAAGCTTCGTCGGCGGGTTCGGTCCCTGTTTGGTCGACATCTTTCGAATTGTCGAGGTTATTCGACCGTTTGTCAACCCCGGCACCCGCCACCCAGACCGCCGTCAGGGCGAGCGCGGCGAGACCCGCGACGACGGCGCCGATCAGCCACCAGTTGGGACCCGGGTCCGGCGCGGGCGGCCGGGTCGGGAGGGACGGGGCGATCACCGCGGGATCGACCCCGAGGTCGGTGAGCGACGACAGCGCCGAGATGTCGCTCGCACCGGCGGCATCGATCGCTTCGAACGCCACCTGCACGTCCTCCCTGCCGGAGAGCCGGAGGATTCCCACCCATCGCCCGTCTCCCTGATCGGCGAGCGCAACGGGCGGCAGCTCCCCCGCCGCTGATACGGGTCGCGCGAGGACCGCAGCCCGGCCGTCGTCGACGGCGACGGAGACCTCGACCGTCAGCCCCCCGTCGGCCGTGAGCGCCCGCGCTTCGGCCCTCCCGAAGGGTGAGCCGAGCGTGACGGCGAGCAGGAGTGCAAGGAGAACCGGCATCGACCAGAAGCGTAGAAGACACGTGCCCCCGACCGGCGGATCGGCACGCGGCCCCGGGTTGGTTCGCCGGGCACACCTATGCTCGGATCTCCATGGAGTCGCCACGCACCCTCTTCGACAAAGTATGGGACGACCACGTCGTCCTCACCGATGACGACGGCGTCGATCTGCTGTTCATCGACCTGCACCTCGTTCACGAGGTCACGTCGCCCCAGGCGTTCGAAGCACTCGACATCGCCGGCCGGGCCGTCCACCGGCCGGATCTGACGCTGGCGACGATCGATCACGGCGTCCCGACCGCCGACCGTGAACTCGGCATCCTCGACCCTCTCTCGAAGAAGCAGATCGACACGCTGATCGCGAACTGCGAGCGCACCGGCATCGAGCTCTTCGACATCAGCGACCCCAGATCCGGGATCGTTCACGTCATCGGCCCCGAGCAGGGGCTGACACAGCCGGGCATGACGATCGTGTGCGGCGACTCGCACACCGCTACCCATGGAGCCTTCGGGGCGCTGGCGATCGGTAT
Source organism: Acidimicrobiia bacterium (assembly GCA_029939995.1). GTDB lineage: Bacteria > Actinomycetota > Acidimicrobiia > Spongiisociales > UBA5794 > JAHEEL01. The sequence goes on from JAOZRW010000007.1 coordinate 78,078, forward strand.
CGGAACGTCGCAGGTCGAGCACGTGCTCGCCACGCAGACGCTGTCGCAGCCCAAACCGAAGTCGATGTCGATCACCGTCGACGGCACGCTCCCCGCGGGCGTGACCCCGAAGGACGTGATCCTGGGGATCATCGCACGGATCGGGTTCAACGGCGGTGGCGGCCATGTGATCGAGTACCGGGGCAGCGTGTTCGAAGACATGTCGATGGAAGGCCGGATGACGGTCTGCAACATGTCGATCGAGGCCGGGGCGCGGGCCGGGATGATCGCTCCGGACGAAACGACGTTCGACTACCTCCGGGGACGGCCGCACGCACCGACGGGGCCGGATTGGGACGCCGCCGTCGAGTACTGGCGAACGCTCGCCACCGATCCGGGAGCGACCTTCGACATCGAAGTGGTGATCGACGCGGCCGATCTCGCCCCCTACGTCTCGTGGGGAACGAACCCGTCGCAGACGATCCGGATCACCGACATGATCCCGGATCCGGAGTCGTTCGACGATCCCCACGACCGGGACGCCGCACGCCGCGCCCTTGCATACATGGATCTCGAGGCGGGAACGCCGATCACGGACGTCCCCGTGGACGTCGTGTTCCTCGGATCATGCACGAACGCGAGGATCGAAGATCTCCGGGCCGCCGCAGCCGTCGTCGACGGGCATCGGGTCGCCGACGGTGTGCGGGCACTCGTCGTGCCCGGCTCGGGCCTCGTGAAGCTCCAGGCGGAAGAGGAGGGACTCGACGAGATCTTCCTCGATGCGGGATTCGAATGGCGCGACGCCGGCTGCTCGATGTGCCTCGGGATGAACCCCGACATCCTCCAGCCGGGAGAGCGGTGCGCCTCGACGTCCAACCGGAACTTCGAGGGACGGCAGGGACGCGACGGGCGCACCCACCTGGTCAGCCCCGCGATGGCAGCCGCTGCGGCGATCGAAGGCCGCTTCGTCGACATCCGGGGGTGGTCCTGATGCAACCCGTCACCGTCATCACCGGGCAGATGGCCCCCTTGCCGCGCGCCAACGTCGACACCGATCAGATCATCCCGAAGCAGTTCCTCAAACGGGTCGAGCGCTCCGGTTTCGGGCCGTTCCTGTTCTGGGATTGGGCACAGGATGCAGAGGGGGAGCTCGATCCGGAGTTCATCCTCAACCGCCCCGAGTATGCGAACGCCGTCGTGCTCGTCTCCGGACCGAACTTCGGATCCGGATCGTCGCGGGAGCACGCACCGTGGGCGATCGAGGACCGCGGGTTCCGGGCGATCATCGCCCCCTCGTTCGCAGACATCTTCTGGGGCAACTGCTACAACGTCGGACTGCTCCCCGTCGTCCTCACCGAAGAAGAGGTCGCCCGGCTCACGGAGCTCGCCGGAGATCCCGCCAACGTGGTCACCATCGACCTCGCATCCCAGACGGTCACATCCGGCGATTTCACCGCATCGTTCGACATCGACCCGGGAGCGAAACACCGGCTCCTCAACGGCCTCGACACGATCGCGCTCACCCTCGGCCACGCCGACGAGATCGACGCGTTCGAGCAAACCCGTCCCCGTTGGATGCCGTCTGTCAAGTCTGCCAACGTCTGACTACGGATCAGGAGGTTGGGG
>JAOZRW010000105.1:0-796 GCA_029939995.1 Acidimicrobiia bacterium
ACGTCGCAGAGACCCTCCTCGAGTTCCTCCGAACGATGTGGCCCCCCGAGTAGGCACATCGGTTTCTCTCCCACCGCCGAGGTGGGGGAGATGCCCGGCAGGGAAGAGGGGGCTCCGGAGGTCGGCGTCGGTCGACCGGGACCCTTCGATTCCGCTCGGAGGGGAGCCGTGCCTCTACGAGGAGAAGGAGTACGCCTCGGTGTGCAGCACGCCTCCGGTGCCGTCGAAGAGGGTGACCGTGACCGAGACGTCGGAACGTCCGGGGAGGACTGCGAACATGGCCGATCCCCCGATGGGTCGTTGCCAGTAGCGACCGTTTTCGCCCCCGAGATCGATGGCCACGATCGAGACCGATTCGGGTAGAGCGACGAAGGAGATGGCGATCGGTTCCGACGGATCATCCGACATGCCGGCGCCGTAGGCGATGCGGCCACCCGGTCGTCCGTCCTGGATCCATGCGCCGTCCCGGAGATCGTTGCAACCCATGGCGCCGCTTCCGTCCGCAACCACGCGCATGTCGCAGATGACCGGTGTTCCGTCGTCGTCCTGTAGGGAGACGACGAAACCGTGGACACCCTCGGCGTGACCCAGGTAGACCGGATCCCCCGTCATCCTTGCCCCGGGCGACGGAAAATCAACCACGAACGGAAGGGCGTCGAGCGCTTCCGTGTTCGCCGGTTTGAGAACCATCTCCTCACCGAGGCGATCGGTCTCGAACTGAGGCTCCGGCCCGGATGGCGCTGCGGTGAGGAGGCCCTCACCCGACAGGTAGGCGTTTCGGTGGAGGAGTTCGAGT
>JAOZRW010000105.1:806-1787 GCA_029939995.1 Acidimicrobiia bacterium
CTCGAGCGCCCGGTCGACTCTCTGAGCACCCAGGGTCGCGGAGTACACGACCCTGGTGAGGGCCGCCGTCGTCCCAACGGTGAGCTGCCGCGCGGCGGCCTCGGCAGCATCGACGTCGCCCGATGTGGAGACGACGACCCCGATTTCGGAGCCTTCTCCCGCCGGCCGATCCAGGATGGCACCGAGATCTTCGGCCGACACGACGGCGATTCCGGACACGCCCGGCACCGTCTGCACTTGCTCGACTGCGCGGCGGAGGAGAATGGGATCCTCTCCGAGGGCACCGGCATCGAAGAGGCCGACCACGTCCCAATCGGCCGGCACCGGATCGAACGCAGCAACACCGAATGCTGTGGAACCCGTTGTCGGATCCGCTCTACCGTCGAGACCCCGTGTCAGGAGAACCGTTCCGACGCCGAGAATCAGGACCATCGCGAAGGCTCCGGCCATTGCGAGGGCCGACGTCCGTCTCCGGGAGGGTCGTACGGGCATCGGCCTCGGAGGAAGCGGAGGGGCGTCGGGAGCGGTGTCGACGATGGCCGCCATCGTTCGTTCGAGCGCTTTGGTTGTTTGATCAGTCATCGAGCACCTCTCGCAGCTTCGCCCGAGCACGGGCCAGATAGCGTTTGACGGTTCCCTCGCCGATATCGAGCCTGTCGGCCACGTCAGACGGGGCGAGGTCTTCCCAGTATGTGAGGTACACGCATGCGCGCTGTTGTGGGCTCAGCCGGATCACCGCCTCGACCACATCGGGCCGCAACTCGGGGTCTTCGATGATCACACGCTGGGCGAATCTCCGCTCCCTGGCGCGACGCCGAAACGCGCTTCGGTGCATCGAATTCGCCTTTGCCAGGACCGCCCGGTACATCAGCGCTCTCGGGTGGTCGGCCCGGGGAATCTGTCCGCTCTTGAGCAGCGACAGCATGGCGTCCGACACGACATCGGCGGCGTCGGACGGCCCGACGAGAGCAGTAGCGAATC
>JAOZRW010000105.1:1797-2826 GCA_029939995.1 Acidimicrobiia bacterium
AGTCGCCACAGGTGCTCGATCCGGGTGTCACGCGGCTCGAGCGCATGATCGTCGGATCGGGACGTGCGCCGCGAGGTCAATCTCGTCGACCGGGCAGTTCTATCCGGAGGCTTCCCTCGCCGCGCTGAGGCGAGCGTTTCGCTCCGTTACGAGTCGTTCGATGTAGACCTCGGTCCGGCGGATGGTCTCCTCCAGGTACTCCTTCCGGAGCTCCGAGATTCTGAGTACGGCGCGCTGGCGGTCGATCTCCGCCTGCTTCGCAGGCGGATCGTCCTGTTCCTCGAGCGACGCGAGCAGAGCCGCGTTGCGCTGGATGATGTCCTCGGCGGCGTCCAGTTCCTGTTTCGCACTCTCGATCACAGCCCGTTGGAGGTCGATCTCGTTCTGGAGCGAGCGCAGATCCTCGAACGCTTCCGGATCGATGGAATCTGAGCCGGTCGTCGAAGTTGTCGTGACCGACTCCACCTCGTCCGACGGATCCATCGGAGGGATGTCCAGCGTGAGGTTCATGCCGTCCGTCGAGAAGGAGACCGAGTCGGCAAGCACCGTGTCGCGTGCCATCACGTCGATGAAGGTCGCGACCGTGCCGAGCACATCGTGGTCGGCGAGGATCCTCTGGACCTCGTAGCGTCGGTTCACCACATCCACCCACGTCTCGGATCGACCGCCGTACGGACCGAGCTCGTCGACGCCGGTGTCGGTCCGCATGAACACCTTCACGGGGACTCCGCGCCACTCCTGGTCGGATGAGTAATCGCCGACCAATGGATCGTTCTCCAGATCGAAGGGCTCCCCATCCCGACGCTCGGCAGGGATCGAGATGAATCTGCCGAAGAGGTGCCCGGAGGGAGAAACCGGCGCGTCGCCCATCGAGTAGTAGCTTGATCCGTCTGCCGTTCCGGTGGAGCAGCCGGCGACGCGAAACACCGTGTCGTCGGGTCCCAGGCTCTGCGACGACCATACGCGTTGACCCGTGGATCGGTCGGGCGCGTTCGTTGCAACGATTCGTTCGACCGTTCCGTCCGGCGT
>JAOZRW010000106.1 GCA_029939995.1 Acidimicrobiia bacterium
TGAACCGGAGGGTGGCCGCGGTGCGGGCCCTATTCGAGCATCAGGTGATGCTCGGCGTCCGAGACGACAACCCGGTTCCTACTCCGCGGCGGGGCCAGGGTCTGCGTCCGAAGGCTCGGGGACTGTTGGGACACCTGTCACCGAGCCGGCGTCGTGGTGCCGGTCGGTTGGTTCGTGACGAGAGTCGGCTCCCTGAATCGATCGACCCTGACGAGGTCGCGGTCTTCTTCTCGGATCTTCGTACTTACCGGGACCGGTCGATCTGTCTCGCCATGGTGTTGGGTGGCCTTCGAGCTTCCGAGGTTCGTTCGCTGCGCCTGGCCGACGTCGATCAGGGCCTGCGACGGCTCCGGGTGCGAGGCAAAGGCGGCAAGGAACGGGCTGTTCCCATCGATCGCATGTTCTTTGTCGAGTTGGCTTCCTATCTGCGTGTCGAGCGTCCGGAGGGTCTCGCGACGCCGGAATGCTTCGTGGTGCTCCAAGGCCCCACTACGGGAGGTCCCCTCACCGAGGCGGGCCTTCGGAGCGTCTTTCGCTACCACCGTCAAACGTCGGGTGCGCTCCGGGTGCGTCCTCATCGCCTCCGCCACACCTACGGCACCGAGTTGGCTCAAGCGGGGATCGATCTTGTCGTTCTGCGAGAGTTGATGGGTCACGCGTCGCCGGAGACGACGGCACGTTACGTGCACCTCTCAAACGAGTATCTCGCAGCCGAGTATGCGGCCGCCCGGGCGGTGATCGGGAGATGAGCGTCGCGGTTGCCAGGTGGGCCACCGACGAGGATCCTTCGCTCATCGGCGGCTACGCCGAGTTCTGTCACGAGTCGGGTGTCAGCGATCGGGCGTTGCGTGACCGGCTCCGTCTCGCGCGGTCATTCCTCTCTGAGCATCCAGATCTCGACGAGTGGATGACCCGTCCGACCCGGACGCGGCTCGCGGATCTGAAACGGATCAGAGCCTGGTCGTTGGTGTCGTGGGCGGCGCTTACTGGACGGATCCGAATCGATCTGGATCTGCTCACCGCGAAGAACCTGGGCGGCATGAGCGCCACGGTCCGTCGCTTGTGGCCGATCGAGTTCCGTCAATTGTGGGAGAGCGCCGACCAGCTCGGATGGAGCTACTGCTGGTCCCGCAACGTCATCGACCAGTTCGTGCCCGCCGTAATCGCATGGACATCTACCCCGATCAGTGGGATCACTGCCGACCAACTCACCTCGTTTGAAGAAGCGTTGGGTAACGTGACGAGCACGTCGGCGTCGACTCGCAAGGCGTGGAGGGCTCGACTGTTCGGATTCCGTCAACTCCTCTTCGAGCGCGGCAGGCTCCCGATGCCGCCGAGACGCGGACCGGCCGGTGCCCGACTCGCAGATCGCCTCATGGTGATTCCCGCCGCCGACGTCCGTGACGCCGTCGCTCGCTACATCACGACCCGTTCGTCAGTACTTGCCGCCTCTTCGGTCGACGGACTCGTCAACGACCTGATCCCGTTCGGGGTATTCCTCGGCGATCAATTCCCAGATGTCACATCGCTCAGCAAGCTCGAACGCAGCCACATCGAAGCGTTCCTCGCGTGGAACCGCACCCGGACCTGGCGGGGACGCAAAGCCCGAGACCAACAGATATCGCCATCCGTCGCACACGGCACCGTCTTGACACTACGCAACTTCCTCGACGACATCACCCTATGGGGATGGGCAGACCGGCCACGCCGACGTCTCGTCTTCGCCACCGACATACCCCGCCTCCCCCGACCGCTCCCTCGAGCACTCCCACCCGACGTCGATGCCGCGTTGATGGCCGCCGTTGCTGATCTCGAAGACTGTTTCGCCCGCACAGCGATCATGCTGCTCCGCCGCTGCGGGCTACGTATCGGCGAATGCCTCGAACTCGAACTCGACTGCGTCGTCGACTACGGAGCTACCGGAACATGGCTCAGAGTCCCCCTCGGCAAGCTCAGAACCGAACGCGCCGTCCCCCTCGACGCCGACACCGCCACCGCGATCGACACGTGGATCAACGAGCGAGGCCCCCAACGCCCCCACCCCCACCCAACAACCGGCGCACCCACCGACTTCCTATTCACCCACCACGGTCGACGGCTCAAGGAATGGCGGATCCGTAAAGGGCTCCGAACCTCAGCCGCTGCCATCACCGGCCCCGACGGCGAGTCACGCAACATCACCCCCCACCAGCTGCGCCACACCTACGCCACCGAACTCGCCAACGCAGGAATGAGCCTTCAAGCACTTATGGCCCTGCTCGGACACGTCACCCCCGAGATGACGCTCCGCTACGCGACCCTTGCCTCACCCATCCTCCGAGACGCCTACGACGAAGCGATCGGCAGAGTCCGCAAACCCACCACGGCCACAAACCACCGTCCCCCGCCCATACCTACCAAGATCGAGTGGATCGCCTCAGAATTCCTCAAGACCCGCGTCGCCCACGGCTACTGCTCACGACACGTCGCCGCCGGCGCCTGCCCATACGCGAACATCTGCGAAACCTGCGACAACTTCACACCGGACCCCGAACACGCCGCCATCATCGAAGACCAACTCGCCGACATCCAACTCCTCCTCATCGACGCCGAAACACGAGGATGGACCGACGAAACCCAACGCCACACCCGCGTCATCCAAACCCTCGAAAGCCACCTCCAACACCTCAACGCGCCGACCCCGACCCACCAGACAGCTTGACCCCAACCCAATTAGCCGGTTAATCAGAAACCCTTTCGAGAACCCTTTCAGAAACCCTTTCGAGAACCCTCCAACCCG
>JAOZRW010000107.1:0-605 GCA_029939995.1 Acidimicrobiia bacterium
AGCGAACTGGCACGAGGAGAACCCGGCCAGCCCGTACTACACGTCGGCCGGTGCAGAAGCCGGTACCCGCTCGAACCTGGCATACGCCGCGACTGATGTCGGTGCGATCGAGAGTTGGATCGCTGCCCCGTTCCACAGCGTGGGCCTGATGGAGCCCGGCCTCAGAACGGCGGGCTTCGCACGGGGCAGCATCGACGCGCCGCGCTTGAACGCCGGGTTGGATGTGATCTCCGGGATCGACGAACAACCGGCGCAGCAGGTGCTCTTCCCCGGCCCGGACTCTCGGATGACCCTCAACCGTTTCACCGGAGAGCTCCCCGATCCCACCGAACCTTGCACGTACAACACCGACTCGACATGGGGTCTGCCGATCTACGCGTTGCTCACCTTCGAACCGGCTGCCGAAACGACTGCTCGGCTCACTTATCCGGATGGATCGACCGTCGTCGGAACGGGCGCGGCGTCCCGTCTCTGCGTCCTCACCGAGCACAACGCCTTCAGCACCGACCCGACGTACGCGTACGCGATGGGCACCTACAGGGATCGGAACATGGTGCTGCTCTTTCCCGATGACCCGCTCGAACCGGGGGCATACAGCGGCGAGA
>JAOZRW010000107.1:615-2773 GCA_029939995.1 Acidimicrobiia bacterium
GCGTCGATATCGAGACTTCCGGACAGATCCGAGCGTGGTCGTTCGAGGTCGTCGACGGATCGTGACCGCCGCGCTCCGGTCGTGACGCCCCACGAAGACCGGGCGCGAGTTCGACCTTCCCAGCAGACCGATCAACGGCCCTTGTGATCTGCTCCGGGGAACAGTCGACCGCGACACGATCGGAACGGCATAGACTTGACGACCGCACACGGGGGACCGGTCCGAACCGGACTCCAATCGCAACCAGGAGCAGACACCGTGTCATCAGACACCGAGACCGACGCACGACCCACACCCGAGAAGATCGACCGGGTCGTGATCCGGTTCGCAGGCGACTCAGGCGACGGCATGCAGCTCGCCGGGACCCAGTTCACCGCGAGCTCGGCGATGTTCGGAAACGACCTCGCCACGCTGCCGAACTTCCCCTCCGAGATCCGGGCACCTGCCGGCACGATCGCCGGCGTTTCTTCGTTCCAGGTGCACATCGCCGACTGGGACATCCTCACCCCGGGCGACCATCCCGACTGTCTCATCGCGATGAACCCCGCGGCGCTCAAAGCCAACCTCCACGACCTCAAGCCGGGCGCGCTCATCATCGTCAACGTCGACGCGTTCAACGAGCGGAACCTCGCGAAGGCCGGATACGAGTCGAACCCGCTCGAGGACGACTCGCTGCGCGCCTACCACGTGCTCACCGCCCCGATGGAGGAACTGACCAAGAAGGCCCTGGCCGGCACCGGCGTCAAGGGTCGTGCGGTTCTCCGGTCGAAGAACTTCTTCGCACTCGGTCTGATGTCGTGGATGTACTCCCGGCCGCTCAAGCCGGTCGAGGACTGGATCGTCAAGAAGTTCGGTGAGGACAGCCCGGTCGCAGCCGCCAACCTCGCCGCCCTCCACGCGGGATACAACTACGGGATCACGGCGGAGGGATTCCACCACACGTTCGAAGTCGAGCCTGCAGCGCTCCCGAAGGGGGAGTACACGAACATCAGCGGCAACATCGCCACGGCATGGGGGCTGATCGCCGGCGCCCGCGCGGCGAACCTGCCGCTGTTCCTCGGCTCGTACCCGATCACTCCCGCGACGTCGATTCTCGAAGAACTGGCCAAGCAGAAGCACTTCGGGGTCAAGACGTTCCAGGCGGAGGATGAGATCGCCGGCGTCGGCAGCGCCGTCGGCGCCGCCTTCGCGGGGAACCTGGCGGCAACGACGACGTCGGGCCCGGGTCTCGCGCTCAAGTCTGAGACGATCAGCCTCGCGTTCATGCTCGAACTGCCGCTCGTCGTCATCGACGTGCAGCGGGCCGGGCCGTCGACCGGCATGCCGACCAAAGTCGAGCAGTCCGACCTCCTCTTCGCCATGTACGGCCGTCACGGTGAGGCACCCCTTCCGATCGTCTCGATCGCGTCACCGGCCGATGCGTTCTCCGCGACGATGGAAGCGGTCCGCATCGCCACGAAGTTCATGACGCCGGTGATCCTGCTCTCCGACGGATACATCGCCAACTCGTCCGAGCCGTGGAAGCTCCCGAACGTCGAGGACCTCCCGACGTTCCCGGTGACGTTGACGACCGAGCCCAACGACGGCGACGAGTTCCTCCCGTACGCTCGGGATCCCGAGACGCTCGCGAGGCCGTGGGCCGTACCCGGCACACCGGGCCTCGAGCACCGCGTCGGCGGCCTCGAGAAGCAGGACCGCACCGGCAACGTCGCGTACGAACCGGAGAACCATCAGCTGATGACGGAGCTGCGGGCCGCCAAGATCGACGCGATCCGCAGGGACATCCCGCCGATCAAGGTGCACGGCGATGCCGACTCGAAGATCCTCGTCCTCGGGTGGGGATCGACCTTCTCGGCGATCCGCGCCGGCGTGCTCAACGCCCGCCGCAACGGGCGCTCCGTCGCCCACGCGCAGATCCGGCATCTCAACCCGCTTCCCCCCGACCTCGGAGACGTGCTCGAGGGGAGAGAGGTGATCTTGATCCCTGAGCTCAACAACGGGCAGTTCGCCCGGATGATCCGGGCCGAGTATCTGATCGCACCGAGATCGTACGCCAAGATCCAGGGCGAGCCGTTCAAGGCGGACGAGATCGAAGAACAACTGAACGAGATCTGCCGGGAGATCAACTCATGAACATCGACATCAAGCAATACACGAG
>JAOZRW010000108.1 GCA_029939995.1 Acidimicrobiia bacterium
GAACGCGCGGCGTCGGGAGCGGGTGGTTGCTCATCGCCCGAAGTGCCGCCGCCTCTGCTCGGCTGACCGACTCACCGTACCGCACGACATAGACGTCTCGCCTGCCTGCCACATCAACGTCGATCCGCCAGGGTGTGGCGCGTGAGCTCGCGCCGAGTTCGACGGCACCCACGATACGTGCCGGACCCTGTGCGATCTCGGTGAGCACGCCTTCCAGCCGCGCGGTATCGATTCCGGGCATCAGGATCATTTTCGCGAGCTCATCCTGACCTGCCGGGAATCAACGCGGGTTTCGTGCGTGACATGTAGGAAGATTGTATGGATCACATCGACGCGGACGGTAGACGGTCCGGGGAGTGATCTGCCTCAATCCGTTGTCGATCCGGATGGATCCGCCGTCGGGATCGAGTCCGTCCACGGCGAGGCTGTGAGATCGTCGGTTTCGCTTCTACTCCCAACGCGACCGGCGCCGACATCATCCTCGCCGCCATCGATGTCACGTCTGGGGCTACCGCCTGAGCTCTCAGTCACACGAACGGGGATCGAGGCACCATGTCGGCCGATGATCTGGGAGGGCGATCGAGCCGATCAGGTGCCGAGCGCGGAGAACACCTCGTAGATCATGAATGCCGGCCAGAAGAGCGCCTGGAAGAACGTGAACACGTAGGTCCAGAACGAGTCGGCCTGCTGCCAGAAGTAGAAAAAGGCCCCGAAGATCCCCAGGCCGTAGATTGCTCCACCGCCGGCCGTGCACGTGTTGTTGGAGGACAGAGCGGGCCGCCTTTCGGTCGTTGAAGCGAGTGTACTCGCCGTACCGGTACCGGTACGTACCGAATCGGGCGGAGGAGCGCATACGCCATGTCCATGTCCCGGAGTCCCGTCGAGCTACATCCCGGTGCCCCGGTGATCGCCGAAGGCGTGGCCCGGGCGGCAGCCGCCATCACCGTCGATCTTGGCGGTCGCCTCAGTGTGGACCAGATCCGGGAGTGAGTCCGTCGGGTTGGGGGGCGCTCGAAACGGAATCGGGGTTGGTCGACTCCAGTTCTAGAAGAGCACGTGTAGGCGCGCCGCTCCCCAGCCGACATGCCAGAGCGCGTAGTACGCGATCCGAAACATGTACATCGAGATGAACCCGAAACGGCGGAACACGAATAGCTGCACGATGCCGAACGCAAGGAGAGCGAGGCCCGTGACGACTGCCAGGCCGGGCGACGATCGGCCGGCCAGCGCCTGGAAGACCGCTTCGATCGATGCGACGGCAACCGCCATCATCCAGAAGTGCCTCTCTGGGAGCACGGCGCCGCGCCCGAACACGACGATCAGGAGTGCAAGCGGCAACGCGTGGAGGAAGACTTCGACGATGAACCCGATGGACGGATAGAAGAAGAGCGCGTCGGGGAGTGGAACGTTGATGTCTTCGGGGTGGCGCCAGATGAGGTCTGCGCCGATCGCTACGGCCGCGAACAGGGGGACCGTCTTCGCGATGAAGAGGGCGCTTTCACCTGCAGAGGATCGATCGAACACGACGAATTGGCTCCGCGACATCAGATACGCCATGACGATGAGGCCGACCGCCGAGGCCGTGATCGTCGCCGCGGCCGGAGCGACACGGCCGAGATAGGGCCGATACACCGACACGTCCATCTGCGCCTGGACGAGCGTGAGCCCGATCGCGCCGGAAGCTACGACACCGAATGCGAGGTACTGCACCGAACTCGGGCGGGGCATGGCATCCATTGTCGCGGCTCCGGCTCGGTGTGTCGATTCCGGGGTCCGGAGTGTCGGAGTTCCTCACGACGAAGCGGCCGGGCGTGCTCGACAAGCTCGCCCCGTGTGTTGGCGACGTCCTCGGCGACGGATCGGCCCCACAGGATTCGCGCCGGCGCAACGCCAACACACGCTCGTGCATAGCGTCGGTTCCGGCCGGAACACGTCGCAGGCCCGATGTCGGGGATGCAACGGTCGCGAGCGTCCGAGACGCGGGAGCGGATCCGAGCGATATGAGAGCGAGCCGACGCTCAGTCGGTGTCGTCGGGTGGATGGAGCCGGCTCGTCTCGCGGCGGAGGCGGTTTCGTTCCGTGACGTAGCCGGCGACTGCGCCGACGACGGCACCGATGAGGAGGAGCCATCCGATGCGAGTCAAAGCGGCACCGACCGCGCCGAGAGCGATGCCGGCGAACGCTCCGACCCGGAGGCCGTTGAGTGGGTCGTACGGCTGGTGCCCGGGCGGGAGAACGGTCTTGTCCTCGGTGTTCATCGCATCAACAGTGTATCCCGGTTCCTCCCCGCTCGGCATGGCCAAACGGTGCGGCCGGGGGAGGTGCCCTCCTTCGGTCCCTGGAGCCATCGATGAACCAACAAGGGCGACGCAGAGGAAGGTGAGGAGCGCAACGACGCCGATCACGCCGATCATCTCGGAATCGGGGTTCCCGGGACGGGGGAGTGCCATCTGGAAGAACGTGTCGATCGGGGGCGTGAGCAGCAGCAGGGTCGGTGTTCCCACGAGCAGGACACCGGGAATGCCCAGCCGGGATGTGACTCCGGGGACGGGAGCGCGAACCAAGAGGAGGGCCGACGCGCCGAGGGCCGGCCAGAGAAAGAGCAACGGCTTCTCTTGTGCGGGCGTCTGTTTGCGTTGGGCTGGTGGAATAGAATAGGCCTTTCTGGCCGCGCCGGTTGCGTTTGGTATTCGTGCAACCTGCT
>JAOZRW010000109.1 GCA_029939995.1 Acidimicrobiia bacterium
CGGGCTCGTTGATTCGGTAGATTCACAAGTGTGAGACGTTGGTTGTGGCTCGCAGCGATCGTGCTCGTCGCGGGGTGCGCGACGGCGACCCGGCTCCCGCCGGTCACGCAGGTCGGGACGGCCGGAACGACCCCGCCCGTGACGGTCACGACCGCTTCGACGACGGGCGTCGCACCGCAACCCGATGAGCGGATGGAGGAGCGGATCGCCATGGTGGAGTCGCAGATCGAGATGCGTGGGATCACGGATCCGGCGGTGCTCCGGGCGATGCGCACCGTTCCACGCCACCGTTTCGTCCCGGATTCGGACCGGGATCGCGCCTACGGCGACCATCCGCTCCCGATCGGATACGGCCAGACGATCTCGCAGCCGTACATCGTCGCGATGATGAGCGAGGCGCTCGGCGTCGGGCCGGGCGACCGCGTCCTCGAGGTCGGGACCGGATCGGGGTATCAAGCTGCGGTCCTCGCCGAGATGGGCTGCGAGGTGTTCACCATGGAGGTCATCCCCGAACTCGCCGCCCGTGCCGAGACGACGCTCGCAGAGTTCGGCTACGACGTCACCGTCGCGAACGCCGACGGCTACTTCGGATGGCCGGAACATGCGCCGTTCGACGGCATCATCGTCACCGCCGCACCAGATCACGTGCCGCAGCCGCTGATCGAGCAGCTCGCCCCCGGTGCCGCTCTCGTCATCCCGATCGGCCCGGTCGGCGCCGTCCAGACGATGTGGCGGTTCACCGTCGCCGACGACGGAACGATCCAGGGCGACAACCTCGGCTCAGTGGTGTTCGTGCCCTTCGTCCGCTCCGACGGCTGACCGGTCGGCCCCGGCGGCGAGGAGCGCTGCGACCGCATATCCGGCGGCGCCGACCCACAGCACCGTCGCGAAGCCGAACGCCAGAGCCAGGAGTGCAGCGACGATCGCCGCGACCACGGAGACGGTGCCGTTGATCCCCCACGCCCACGGCACGAGGCCCGGCGACCGTGACCGCAGATGGGCGACGCCGTGGGGGAACATCGTCCCCATGAGGAACCCGAGCGGGGCGATCGCGGCCGATCCGACGGCCACCCGGACCGCGAACGGGCCCTGCAGGACCGCCGACTTGAGAGCGTGAATCAGGGGCGGGGACACCGCGGCGAGCGTCGCCAGCACCATCGCGCCGGCGCTCCACGGGAGCCGGGGGGCCGCCACGCTGCCGAACCCGGAGGCGACGAGGATGATGAACAGCACGAGGGCGAACGCCGTCGTCGGGCTCCCGACGATGAGGATGAACGCCTGGATCAGCGGGATCTCGACGAGGAGGAACGCCATGCCGAGGACGCCGAAGTACGCAACGGCCCACCAGCGGAGCCTCGCCGGGGCCGGTTCGCCGGTGCGGCTGCGGCGCACGACGAGCGGTGCGGCGATCAGCACGATCGAGGCGGCGACCGCCAGCACCAGGAACGCGACGAGCACCAGGTAGCCGGCGCCGCCGAACGGCTGCCATGTGTGGCCGAACGTATCGAGGATCTGCCCCGTCTGGTTCCATCTGAAGTAGTGGCCGAAGAACGGGTGGTCGTCGGTAGGCGGGGTGATGTCGAACTCCGATGCGGCGTAGACGGCGTTGGGTTCGCCGGAGCTCAACAGCGCGGCGGCGAGAGCGGTGTACGGGTCGCCGGGGATCACGTTGTAGCGGTTCGTCTCCGCCGGATCGAGGCCCGGCATCGCGACGACGTCGAACCGCTCCTCGGCGGCGAACGCCCGAACGATGGCGCGGTCGGCCGGGGACCAGCCTCCCGGGGCGACGAGCAGGACGGCGTTGGCGTAGCTGCGGAGCATCACAACGGCGGTGGCCGGTTCGATGCCGTCGTCGCGCAGCGCCCGTGCGGCGACGGCGAGCAGCCTCATCGCCTCGCTCGGCGGGGTCTGGGTCCATCTCATCGCGGTCACGATTCCGCCGGGCTCGAGGCTCCCCAGATAGGCGGAGAACGCGTCGGCGGTGATCGAGTAGTCCTCCGCCAGGCTGTAGGCGCCCGACGCCACCGGCCGGTACGGGGCCGTGAGCGCGAGGTCGATGACATCGAAGCGCTCCCCCGAGCGCTCCACGTAGGCCCGGGGGTCGTCGATCACGACCGTGACGCGGGGGTCGTCGTACACACTCGTCCCCGATGCGGCGATCGCGTCGACGACGGCTCCGTGTGACTCCACGGCGGTAACCGTGGCCGCGCCGCCGGCGAGCGCGATCAGGACGTCGAGGCCGCCGCGCGGTTCGAGCACGAGCGTGTCGGACCCGGGCCGAAGCCGCCAGGGGAGCGACGACAGCATGTGCGGAGCGAAATCGGCGTCGCCGGGCCCGGTCCGTGGAACCGGAGACAGGTCGTCGCCGTCGAACGTGACGCCGTCCTGGGGCGGCGGAGCCCCCGGGTAGGTGAGGCTGAGGCCGGGAAGGGACCGGATCCCGTCGCTGCGCACGAGGTCGATGCGTGTGCCGCGATCCCACCGGGTGTCGACGACCGTCGAGCCGGGGAACCGGAGCGCCGCGGA
Organism: Acidimicrobiia bacterium; assembly: GCA_029939995.1. Classification (GTDB taxonomy): domain Bacteria; phylum Actinomycetota; class Acidimicrobiia; order Spongiisociales; family UBA5794; genus JAHEEL01. The sequence continues at coordinate 2,527 of JAOZRW010000109.1, forward strand.
GAGGTTCTTGTAGGGAGACAGGTTCATCTCGAACAGGCCCGGTGCGGCGGCGACGACGCCGATGGTGGCGGCGAACGTGATGAGTACGGCGACGACCGGTCGCCGGCGATCCTCCGCCGGGGCGGCGAACGCCACGGCGGCGGCGAACGCCACGATCGCTGCGAGGACGATGGT